>SFII01000003.1 GCA_004555335.1 Coriobacteriaceae bacterium
GGCAAACGTGAACAAGTGCGGCGACTGCGAGTTCTTCGGCGACTATGACAAGATAATCGTCGGACCATGGGAACCAGTCCCTGGGACAAATGGCCGGCAGTATAGGACCCCGTATCTGGGATTCGATGAATCCGCCGGTACGATTTGCAAACGCCAACGGACAGGAACGAAGACCCGTGTCTATGCGGAAGTGCCGGCCTGTCCACACTTCGAGCCGAAGACCTGGACGCGGCCGGAATATTGCCACGACTGCGACCGAAAGCACGGTGAAATGACGGACGGTTCGATCCTGTGTGACGGTTGGCCTGAATACCGAAAGGAAGGCGACACCGCCTGTCAGAACGGAAAAATCGCCTTCGGGAAGAACCTGTCCCTGTTCTGACACCATGAAGAGCCGAAACGCCCCGCCAGTCCCGCCGGCGATCCAGTATTCCATATTTGAAGGCGGCGACGTCTTCGTCTGCCCCTTCTGCTGTGCCGACCTTGCACGGACTGAAGCCGGAATCCCGCGCAAGTGTCCGGAGTGCGGACAACCCATAGAAAGGAAGCAAAGCCATGATCGGAAGAAGGCGTAAGAACTTGCCGAAGTGGCGCTACGACTTCAACTGTCGGAAGTGCGACAATATCCAGTTCATCGACGACCCCGCGCGCGGCCGCCTGGGCGACTACTGCGTGGCGTGTGTGGAAGCCTTCGACCAGGGGCGGCCGAACCCGATCCACGCCGACGACGACCGCGTCGTCCGGTGCGATTGCTTTCGGCCGATCCCCGAACCTGAAGAGGAAGAGCAGAAAGAAGGTGAAGGCACATGATGAAGCGTTTTCTGACCGGCGTCCTGTCCATCGTCGCGGGAACGGCCCTGGTGCTGACGTCCTTCGCCGGTGCGTGTTCCGAAGACGCTGGAAGTGTAAACGGACCCCCCGCCCAGGAAACGCCGACAGCGGCCTTCCGGGGGCCTTCTGGAACCATTTCCGAAACGGAAACAGTTCCGGAGTCTGACCCAGAACTGGAACCGGAGTGGATCGAAGCCGTGGCGACCGCGTACTGTCCATGTGAACGGTGCTGTGGTTCCTGGGCGCTGAACCGGCCGGACGGGATCGTCTACACCGCCAGCGGCGCCGAAGCTGTCCAGGGCGTGACGATCGCCGCCGACTGGTCGATCTACCCGCCAGGGACCGTCCTGTTCGTGGAAGGCCTGGGCGAAATGGTCGTCCAGGACCGCGGCGGAGCGATCCAGGGCCAGAAGATCGACGTCTACTTCGAGAGCCACGACGACGCCCTTCAGTTCGGCCGCCAGAATGTCCGGTTCTACATAGTGAACGAGTGAAAGAAGCTGAAATCAAATGATAGCACTGGCAAGAGGACGAAGTCCGACTTGCTATCGTGCAGAAAGGAAACAGAACAGACATGGAGATCAAAGACATCGTTCAGAAGGCACACGACAACGCCGTCAAGCACGGCTTCTGGGACCCGCCCCTTCCCTTCGGGACGGCGATCGCGCTGATCCACAGCGAACTTTCCGAAGCGCTGGAAGAGGAACGCGCCGGCCGGCCCCTGGTCTGGTATCATTGCACGGAGGGCGACCCGTCCTTTCCTTGCGCCCCCGCGGACGAAACCGAGTGCTTCCAGTACGGCCACGAAGACGCCTGTCAGTACAGAAACCAGAAGCCCGAAGGCGTGGCCGTGGAACTGGCCGACGCCGTGATCCGGATCGCGGACCTGTGCGGCCACCTGGGAATCGACCTGGACGCCGTGATCGCGGAGAAGATGGCCTACAACGACGGTCGCCCCTATAAGCACGGGAAGCGGTTCTGAAAGGCGGCGACACCATGAATCAAGTTCAACTGATCGGCCGAATGGCCCGTGAACCGGAATTAAGGCGCACGGAGAAGGGGACGCCTGTCGTGTCCTTCGCCCTGGCCGTCGACCGCCGCTTCCAGCGTGACACCGTGGATTTTGTGGACTGCGTGGCATGGCGCGGGACGGCGGAGTTCGTGAACAAGTATTTCCGAAAGGGGAAGCGCGTCGCCCTGACCGGTTCGATCCAGGTCCGGAAGTGGAAGGACAAGGAAGGCAACGACCGGAAGACGGTCGAAGTGGTCGCCGACTCCGTGGAGTTCGCCGACGGCAAGGACCAGGGCGCCGGTTCCTACGCCGCCGACCAGATGGCCGCCGCCGCGGACCAGCAGTTCACGGAGGTCGAAGACGACGACGGAGAACTTCCGTTCTGACATACCCCAGAAGAAAGGCGGTGAAACGCATGGATCAGAATGAAAAGGAAGAGAAGCGGAAGGCCTGGGTACGCTTCCGCGTCATGGACATCCTTCGCAACCACGACCAGGAAGCGCGCGTCATAGAATCCCAGATCGCGGCGGAGCGGGCCGCCCTGGCTGAAGACCTGAAGGAAATCCTGGAATCCGCCTTCCCTTCCAGCCAGCTTTCCGACGCCGGCGTCCGCGTCCAGTCCTCCCCAGACCCAGACGCCCGAATTGTGAACATGGTCACACGGACGGAGAAGCGCCGGAACACCGCCGACCGCCGGATCGGCGCCCTGGAACGTCAGGCCCAGCAGATCGAAGACGTCCTGTCCGCGATCCTGGACATGGACAGTCAGTCGAAGTGCGTCCTTCTGGCCCTGTATTACCCCTTCCGATCCTACAAAGAAGCGGCCGACTTCCTCCACATGGCGAAGGCCACGATCTACCGCCAGAGGAAAACGGCCATGGACTCCCTATTCGCTACCATGTATAAATCCGATTCCTTCCGCTGAAAGATGAATACATGTGAATACACATGAGACTTTCAATCTGCAAATCCGTGTGTTAGAATTATAGTCGGGAACAGCGTGTTCCCCCTCCTTTTGAATAGGGTACAGAAAGACGTCCTTTCGGGGGCGTCTTTTTTGTACCCGCTTTCAGAGGATCACGAAGAAAGGACGGTGTGAATCATGGCGAAGATCACGAAGAAGAATGAAGTCTTCTGTGAAGAATATCTGATCGACCTGAACGCGACCCAGGCCGCGATCCGCGCCGGATATTCTCCGGATTCCGCGGGAAGCATTGGATTTGAATTGCTGAAGAAACCTGAAATTCGCGCGCGCATTGACCAGGCGATGGCCGAAAGGTCGAAGCGGACGGGAATCAACGCCGACCGCGTCCTTCGCGAACTGGGCCGGATCGCCTTCCTGAACCCGAAGGACGTGATCGACCTGAACACGGCTGAAGTCCTGGACACGGCCACCGACGACGACCTGGCGGTGATCGCCGGCGTCAAGGTGAAGTATGTCCCACACAAGGACTTCGATGAAGACGGCGAACCTGTCATTGAACAGGCAATCGAACGCGAAGTGAAGATGGCTGACAAGCTGAAGGCCCTGGAACTGTGTGGCCGTCACCTGGGAATGTTCAAGGACAATCCTGAAGCGAACGCCCCTGTGACGGTGGTGATCAACTATGACTACGGCGGCGAAGATTGAGTTCAAGGCGTCCGCCCAGTTCAACCCAGTCTTCCGCCCTGTCAATGAGTGGCGCGGCCGCTACCGCATTTTGAAGGGATCGGCCGGTTCCGGAAAGTCCGTGAACATCGCCCAGGACTACATAGCGAAGCTGTCTGACCCCGCCTATACCGGCGCGAACCTTCTGGTCGTTCGAAAGATCGAGGAAACGAACCGCGATTCCACATTCGCAGAACTTCAGGCCGCGATCTATCGAATGTTCGGCCCATACGCTGACCGCTTCTGGAAGGTCAACCTGAACCCCCTGGCCCTGGAATGTAAGATCACGGGGAACCGGATCATATTCCGCGGCGTGAAGGACCAGCGTCAGCGCGAGAAGGTGAAGTCCATCACCTTCAAAAACGGAAAACTGGTCTGGATATGGTGCGAGGAAGCGACGGAACTTCTTTCAGAAGACGTCGACATTCTGGACGACCGTCTTCGCGGCAAGCTGGACGGCATGAATCCGAACCTGTACTACCAGATCACAATGACCTTCAACCCCGTCAGCGCGACGCATTGGATCAAGGCCAGATACTTCGACAAGGCCGATCCGGACGTCCTGGCCCATCATTCCACCTATAAGACGAACCGGTTCATAGACCCCGCCTATTATCGCCGCATGGAGCGCCGCAAGGAAGAAGACCCTGAAGGCTATCGCGTATATGGCCTGGGCGAATGGGGCGAACTGGGCGGCCTGATCCTGACGAACTTCGAAGTCCACGACTTCAAGGTCAACAGGGACGCCTTTGACGCCTTCTACTACGGCCAGGACTTCGGCTATAACCACGCGAACGCGATCCTGGGCGTCGGCTGGAAGGACGGAGAAGTCTATATCTGTTCCGAAATCTATGTCTTCGAGAAGGACACCGAAGAGATCATCGGCCTTGCAAATCATGCGAAGGTCGACCGGCGTGTGGAAATGTTCTGTGATTCTGCGGAGCCGGACCGGATCAAGACCTGGCAGAAGGCCGGCTTCCGCGCCTACCCCGTGAAGAAAGAGCCTGGAAGCGTGAAGGCACAAATCGACTGGCTGAAGGGCCGGAAAATCCACATTCACCCTTCCTGTGTGAACGTCCTGAAGGAAGTTCAACAATGGAAGTGGAAAAAGGACCCGACCACGGGCCTTTATATCGACGAACCCGTGGAGTTCATGGACGACGCTATGGCGGCCCTTCGCTATTCCGTCGAACGACTCCGCCGCGGTTCCGCTATTGAAGTTTTGAAATAAGGGAGTGACACCACATGGCCGAATATTCCGTCATGGACCGGATCAACATGATTATTTCCGATCCGGACCACGCGACAATGACCCTGGCCCAGATCGTAACCGAAGAGATCAGGGAGTTCAAGGCGTCCGAGCAGTACGCGAACATGATCCAGGCCGAAGCCTATTACAGAAACCGGACCGACGTCCAGCGGAAGACGAACGACGTCGCGAACCGGTCGAATACCAGGATCGAACACCCGATTCTGAAGAAGCTGGTCGACCAGAAGGCGAACTACCTTCTGGGAAAGCCCTTCACCGTGGACACGAAGAACAGTTCCTACGGCGACGCCCTGAACGACGTATTCGACCAGACCTTCCGCCGGAAGATCAAGTCCCTGGGGAAGGGCGCCGTGAAATCCGGTATTGCATGGCTTCAGCCCTACTTCGACGACGGGAAACTTGCCTTCATGCGAATCCCGTCCGCGGAACTGGTCCCGATCTGGCGCGACGCGGAGCGAACGAAGCTGGACGCCTTCATTCGCTTCTATGACCAGGTGATCTACATCGGCACCAGAAAGCACACGATCACCCACGCCGAACTGTGGTGGACCGGCGGCGTCAAGTATTTCAAAACCGACGCCTTCGCCGGCACCATCGCCGGCGACTTTATCGTCGACACCGAACACGGCGACGAAACCAACGACTACACCGAACCCCATTTCACCGTCGGCAACAAGGCCTACAACTGGGACACCGTCCCGATCGTCTGGCTGAAGTACAACGAAGAGGAACTTCCCCTTTGCTACTTCATCAAGGACCTGATCGACGACATCAACTGGCAGACGTCCGTGACCGCCGACGTTCTCCGCGACGTGGCGAAGTTCATCTATATCCTGAAGAACTACGGCGGCCAGGACTTGGGCGAGTTCATCAAGGACCTGAAGGAACACATGGCGATCAAAGTCACCACCGACGGCGGTGTTGACAAACTTCAGGCCGATCTTAATATCGACGCCGTCATGGCCTTCCTGGATAAACAGCGCCGCGACGTCTATGACTTCGCCGCGGCCGTCGATACGAAGGACCCTGACCTGGGGAACGCGTCCGGAACGGCGATCAATTTCCGCTATATGGACCTGTCGTCCGACTGCGATTCCCTGGCGACCGAACTGAAAGACACCTTCCAGCGCCTGAAACTGTTCATCGACGTTTACCTTCAGATCGCCGGCAAGGGCGACTTTTCGAAGGAATCCTTCGACATCGTCTTCAACATGGACCTCCCCGTCAACGAAACCGACGTGATTCAGAACGCCGTCGCCAGCGAAAGTCTTCTGTCGAAGCGGACGATCCTTCAGAACCACCCCTGGGTGACGGACGCCGACGAAGAAATGGAGCGGATCGACGCGGAGAAGAAGGCCGCTATGGAGGAATACGGCGAAGGCCTGTTCGGCGACGCCCTGGGCGCCGGAAAGGGCCAGAACGGCCAGGGCGACCCCGTGAATGGCGGTGGAGCCGATGGCGACGAATAACCGTGACTACTGGGCCGAACGCGCCCTGACGCGCGAGAATGAAGCCTATCTTCGCGGCGCGAACCTGTCGGGGAAAATGTTCAGGGAGTACGAAGCCGCGGCGAAGTCAATCCGAAGGCAGATCGACAGCTTCTATTCGAAGTACGCCGGCAAGTACGGCCTGACCTACGACCAGGCGGTCCGCCTTCTGTCCAGGAAGGAGTTCCAGGAGTGGAAGGCCACCCTGGGCGACTATGTCGCCACCATCGAAGCCACCACCGACCCCAGCGTGAAGGCGGTCCTGAAGGCACAACTGGACGCCCTGTCGGCGAACAGTTCCATTTCCCGCCTGGAAGCCCTTCAAGGTCAAATCGACCTGATCCTGAACGACCTGTGGAAACGCGGCGTCGAGCAGATGAAGGAAGAACTGGGCGAAGGCTTCGTCGAAGGCTACTACAAGAAGTCCTATGACCTCCAAAGCCGCGCCGGCTTCTACAATGAGATCGCGAAGATCGACGCTTCCGCCGTCGAAGACGCCGTGTCCTATCCCTGGTCCGGCGCTATGTTCTCCGATCGCCTGTGGCAGTCGAAACAGGCCCTGGTCTTCAACACCAGGGAGATCATCACACAGGGCCTAATCCAGGGAAAAAGCGTGGGCGTCATGGCGTCCGCCCTTTCCTCCCGAATGGGCCAGTCCTACAAAAACGCCGAACGCCTGATCCGCACCGAAACCGCCCATATCCACGCAGAAGCCGACAGAAGGGCCTACAAGGAAGCCGGCGTCGCGGAATATGAATATATGGCCGCGGTCAATGAACGCACCTGTGACACTTGCGGCGCCCTGGACGGCCGCCGTTTCAAGGTCGACGACGCGGAACCTGGTGTCAACTACCCGCCCATTCACCCGAACTGTCGCTGTACGACGGTCGAATATGACCCCGAAGAGGCCCTGGACTGGCTGAACAGCGGGGAGCCTATGCCGAAGCGGACCACCTATCAGGAATGGTACAGTCGGCAGACGGCCGCGAACGGTCAAGGTTCGGTTGAAGTCGAACGGAAGAAAGCGTATAATATCAAGGCAGACCAGGAGCAATTCGACGCCTTCCTGGGCGTCCTTCCGGACGGCGAAGTCCCGTCCACCCTGGACGCCTTCCAGAACGTGAAATACACGAATCCGGAGAAATGGCACCAGATGAAGGCGAAGGTCCGCCTTTACAACAGCACCGCCAGCCGTGGCGCCCTTCCCGAAGCGGCGTCCGCGTCAGCGCCCCAGGACAAACTTCAGGGCTACCTTCTGAACCATGAACACCCCCGCGGGAAGGAAAAGGCCCATGTGATCAACCAGGTCCTGGGCTACAATGTGGAAAACTGGGAAACCTTCCAGAAGAAACTTCTGACGGATGTCCAGAAGTCCCCTGTGACGAAGACCGTGTCCACGCAGTTCGGCGAACGGTACACCGTCCCCGTGATCCTGTACGGCCGGAAGGACCGCTTCCTTCGCCTGAACACCGTCTGGCAGATCGACAACGGCGGGAAGGCCCCGCATTTCATCACGGCAACGCCGGAAAGGAAGAAGTGACAGCCTATGTTTGAATTATATGACACCGTCGTCCTTCTGGAAGACGACCCTGACACCGGCGTCAAGGCCGGCACGGAAGGGACCGTCGTCTATATCCAGGGCAACGGGGAAGCCTACACCGTCGAGTTCTTCGACGAAAACGGGGACACGATCGAAGACGCCCTGTTCAAGGACTTCCTTCCGTCACAACTGAAGAAGAAGTAAACGTCGGCCGACCGGCCGGCGTTTTCTTATACCCTTTTCCAGGTGGAACAGGCGTCGCCTTCGGGCGGCGCCTTTTTCATAATACAAGCCGCACCCGTCCGGCGACCAGGCGGGACCGCGAAGGGCGTGGAAGCCGCCATATAAACAGCGGAGAAAGGAACACCTATGATCATTGAAGGAATCAGAAATCTTCTGGGCGAAGACCTGGCGAAACAGGTCGAAGCGGCGCTGAAGGGCAAGGGCAAGGACGGAAAGGACGTCGACCTGGTGATCGGGAATGACGGGACCTTCGTTCCGGCCGAAAAGTACAACGGCGCCAACAGCGGGAAGGCCAGCGCGGAAAACGCCCTGAAGGCGGCCGCGGAAGCCCTGAAGGCTGTCGGCGGTTCCGGCGATCCGGCAAAGATCGCGGACGACGTCAAGGTCGCGAAGGAGAAGTTCGACACCCTTCAGACGACCCACGCCGCCGAACTTGCGAAGATCAGCAAGCGGTCCGCCCTTCAGATGGCCTTGAACGGGAAGGTCTATGACCCTTCCGACATCATCGGCCTTCTGGACATGGACAAGATCGAAGTCAGCGACGACGGAAGCCTGAAAACTGACCTGGAAGGCCTTCTGAAGCCGATCAAGGAGTCGAAGGCGTACCTGTTCAAGGAAGACCCCGCAAAGACCCCGCCAGTCCACGGCGCGACGCCGGCCGATCCTGGCCCGAAGACGCCGCCGGCGGCCGGCAAGGTAGACGGCCCCGTCTGCCTGTAAACCACACCACAAAAAACGAAAGGAATGATACACAATGGCAAGAACTAAAGCTATCAGCCTGATCCAGAGCGGTTCCACGAAGGCCGACCTGGCCGAACTGTCCGGCCTGGTGATCGCGAACATTCAGAAGGACACCCTGGCCCAGGGCCTGAAGTCCCAGGCCTACACCGGCAACCCCGCCAGCGGTTCCGTCGAGTTCAAGCGCTTCAAGAACAGCGCGTCCCAGCCCTACGGCACCGCGCGCACCGCGAACAAGGGAACCGCGATCACCGTTCCCCCGACCCCCGTCAACCTGGACACCCACCGTGAGATCGTCGAGGAAGCCGCGAAGTTCGACCTGGACACCTTCGGCGTGACGAACATCATGGCGCGCCGTGCCGACAACCACGTCGACACCGTGGCCGCAGAGTTTGACGCCGCCTTCTTCCAGACCGCCTTCGACGCCGGCACCGCCTACACCCCCGACGCCAGCGCCACGATCGAAGACATTCTGGAAGGCCTGATCCAGAGCGTGGAAACCGTGAAGAACGACTACGTCCGCGGCGTTCCCCGTAACCTGATCCGCCTGGTTCTGGACCCCGTCACCTACGGCAAGGCCAGAAACTACCTGGACAAGAACACCAACAACGCCAACGTCGACACCGCGGCGGAGGACTTCGCCATGTTCCACGGCGTCCGCGTCTATTCCTCCATCAACCTTCCCGTGAAGACCGAAACCGTGGAAACCAGCAAGACGAAGACCACCACCTGTCACGGCGTCGCCATGATTGAAGGCGCAATCGCACAGCCGGCGGTCATTTACCCCTACAAGGAGCCGGAGAAGATCCCCCTGTCCAACGACTACGGCGTGTCCATGTTCTTCGACTACGGCACGAAGGCCCTGACCCCCGACCTGATCTTCACCTACTCCACCAGCGTCACTTCCGCCTGATCGGCGTGACGCCCGTTTGAAAGGAGGAACAGAACGTGAAGTTCAAGCACATTAGAACCGGCGCGATCCTGGAACCCCATAGCGACTTCGTTCTGGAACAGTTCCAGAAGTCCCCTGACCTGATCCCCTTCGACGATCCGGAGCCTGTCGCCGCCCCTGGCGACGGCGACAAGCCCCTGTCGAAGTTCACGAAGGACGAACTTCTGGAAATGGCCCAGGAAGCCGGAATCGCGGTCCCTGACGGCGCGAAGAAGGCGGAGATCATCGACCTGATCGAAGCCCTGAAGCAGAACTGACGGGGCCGCCGAAAGGTGGTCTATCATGCTGAAAGAAATCCTTGCTTCCCTGGAAGGCCTGACCGACCTTGAAAGGGCCGAAGTCCTTCGGACGCTTATGTCCGGACAGACGGTCCTTCAGAAGGTCAAGACCCTTCTGGGGATCACCACGGAGGACCAGGACGACGTTCTGGAATATGTGATCCAGACCGTTCAGACCCTGGTCCTTCGCTATATCAACTGGGACGAACTCCCCCTGGAACTGGAAAACGTCCTGGCTGTCATGTGCGTCAGCTACTACAAGGCCGCCGGACTGGGAACCACCGCGGCGGCGCCTGGGGCCGTGTCTTCCGTGAAGCGCGGCGACGTCCAGACGTCCTTCGCGGTCGGTTCCGGTTCTTCCGGATCGGCCGGCACCTTCAACCTGGGAAACGACAACGGGGACTTCTTCGGCTGGAAGACAGTCCTGAACGAATACCGGAAGTTAAGGTGGTGACGGAATGGCCTTCGGAAGCCCCGCGGCGGAGCGCGCCGCGATCGAAAGCACCTATGAAGACACCGCCAACGTCTACCGGACAACACCAAAAAGGGGCGCGAACGGCCTGTCCGCAAGCGTCCCCGACGTGGTGTATTCTGGTATCATTTGCTCGCTGTCGTATTCAGGCACAAACAGCAGTATGCAGACAAACGCACAACAGAACATCGACCACGACGCCGTCGTCTTTGCCGGTCCGGACCTGAATGTCCTTCCTGGCGACACGATCGTCGTGAAGCGGTTCGGCCGCGACAACCCTTCCAGCACCCAGGAAGTGACGTTCGAAGTGATCGGCCGCCCGTCGGTGTACGCCACCCACCAGGAAATCAAAGTAAAGGACGGTGATCTGTCGTGACCTTGAACGACTTCCTGGAAGCGATTGCAAAGAAGCTGATCGCCAGGTGGCCAGTCCGCCATGTCTTCGTCAACCGGATTCCGGCCGAAGCTGACGGGAACTTCTATGTCCGCGTGATCGAAACCACCCAGGAACAGAAGCTGGACCGCCGCCGCGTCAGGACGACGCGGTTCGAAGTCTGCTATCTTCAGGCGGACATGGACAACCTGTCCTTCAATACCTGGTTGGAAGCTATGCTGGACGACTTCGAAACCATTTCCGTCTTCGAGAAGACCGAGGACGGGACGGACGTCTTCCGGTCGCTTCGGCTGACGAACATCGCGGCAAACCAGGACGGCGACGAACGGTTCTTTTCCTTCCGCTTCGACGCCCGACTGAACTTCGTGATCACGCCCGACGTGATCCCGTCCATGTATTATCTGGATCAGAACAACACGATCAAATCGGAGGTCTGACAAATGGCCCAGAAGAAAAAGACCGTCGCCGTCGACCAGGAAGCGCCGGTCTTCACAAAGGAACAACTGGTCAAGTCTAAAACCCTGGGCGTCCCCCAGGACGCCGTCGCGGCGATCCTGAAGGACGGCCAGACCTACACACGGGAAGAAGCGGTCCGCCTTGTGACCGACTTCCTTGAAAGGAGCGTGTAACTATGCCTATTGGTGGAGGTTCTTTCACCGTACAGAACAAGGTTCTTCCTGGCGCTTACATCAACTTCGTAAGCATGGGAACGAACGCCAAAATGGGGGAACGCGGCGTCGCGGCCCTTCCCCTGGAACTGAACTGGGGACCTGAAGACCAGGTCTTCAAGCTGGACGCCGCGGACTTCAACGCGACCAGCCTGAAGGTTTTCGGCTACGATCCCACCGACGCGAATATCCTTCTGGTTCGCGAAGCCATGAAGCGCGCGAAGACCCTTCTGATCTACCGCGTGAACGGCGGCGGCACGAAGGCCAGCGCCACCGTCGGCGGAATGACCGTGACCGCGAAGTATGGCGGCACCCGCGGCAACGCGATCAAGGTCGCCGTGATCACCAACGTCGACGACGCCACGAAGGCGGACGTCGTGACCTATCTTGACGATATGGTCATGGACAGCCAGACCGTCGCGAAGTCCGGCGGCGCCGCTTCCCTGGTCGCGAATGACTTCGTCACCTTCGGCACCGTCGCCACCCTGACGGCCGCAACCGCGACCGCGCTGACCGGCGGCACGAACGCCACGGTCAACGCTTCGAAGCACACCGCCGCCCTGACGGCCTTCGAAGTGGAAACCTTCAACGTGATCGGCTACCCTGGCACCGTGGAGGACATCAAGTCCCTGTATGCGGCCTTCGTCAAGCGCCTTCGTGACGACGAAGGGAAGAAGATCGTCGGCGTCCTTTATGGCTACGTCGGCGACCACATGGGCCTGATCAACGTGAAGAACGGCGTCGTCCTGACCAACGGGACCACCGTCACCGGCGACCAGGCCGTCGCCTGGGTAACTGGTGCTTCCGCCGGCGCGGAAGTGAACGAATCCCTGACGAACACCGCCTACGACGACGCCGTGGACGTGGACGTCAAATATACGAAGTCCCAGTTCGAAGCCGCGATCAAGGCCGGCGAGTTCGTATTCTATGCCGACTACGGAAAGGCCCGTGTCCTGACGGACATCAACAGCCTGACCACCATCGGGCAGAATATGTCTTCCGACTGGACGTCGAACCGCGTCGTCCGCGTCATGGACGGTTGGGCGAACGACGTCGCCCGTATCTTCGGCGAATCCTATATCGGCCTGGTGACGAACAGCGACACCGGCCGCCAGCTTTTCAAGGCTGACCTGGTGTCCCTGGCCCTTCAGTATCAGTCGATCGACGCGATCAGCAACTTCAAGTCCGACGACATCACCGTTCAGCAGGGCGACGGCAAACGCGACGTCGCGGTCGACTGCGCCCTTCAGCCGAACGACAGCATGGAAAAGCTGTATATGACCGTCGTCGTGAACTGACGAAAGGAGTGACCCAGAATGAAGACTTTGAACGCACCTGATACCATTTCCGGCAAGGCCGGCCGTGCCTACGCGAAGATCAACGGCAACAACGAAGAACTGTTCTTCGCGAAGACCATCGAAGCCACCGTCGAGAAGAGCAAGTCCGAAGTGAAGGCGATCGGGAAGCGCATGACGGGCCATAAGACCACCGGCGCCAACGGGACCGGCTCCATGACCCTTTACTACATGACGCCCCTGTTCCGCGAACTGATCCGCCAGTGGAAGGAAACCGGCGTGGACGTCTACTTCGACATGGTCGTCGAGAACGACGACGAAGAGTCCGCCGCCGGCAAGCAGACGGTCCTTCTGATCGACTGCAACCTGGATTCCGTGATCCTGGCGAAGCTGGACGGCGACAGCGACGACGCCCTGGACGAAGACGCCGACTTCACCTTCGAGGACTTCGACATTCTGAAGGCCTTCAACCAGATTTAACCACCCACCGTTCAGAAGGAGGAAATACACATGGGTAAACTTCAGGAATTTCTTATGCAGAGCGAAGAGCGCGCACAGGTGACGGCGGAAGTCGCGATCAGCGGCTTCCCCGTCCCCTTCACCGTCAAGTCAATCACAGAGGGCGAGAACAAGGCCCTTCGGAAGACCTGTCAGAAGGTGAACTTCGACAAGAAGACCCACCAGAAGACCACGGAAACCGATATGGACCTTTACAATAACCGCCTGGTGATCGCCTGTTGTGTGGACCCGAACTTCAAGGACGCCGACCTTCAGGCGAAGTATGGCGTCATGGGCGCCGAAGCCCTGATTGACGTCCTTCTGAAGCCTGGACAGTTCGTCGACCTTCTGGTCGCGATACAGGACGTCAACGGCTTCACCGACGACGTGAACGACCTTCGCGAAGAAGCAAAAAACTAATCACCGGTGGAGAGCGTGAGGAGGACGCGGACGGCGAAGCCGTCTATGCACACTACGCCCTTCACCGGCTGAAAATCCTCCCTGGCGCGCTGATGGACCTTCCCCTTCGGGAACGGGCCTTCATTTATGCTTCCATCGACCTTCAGGTCGAGAAGGAGAAGAAGGAACAGAAACGGGCCGCGGCGCGGCGGGGGAAGAAAGGACGGTGAAGAACCGTGCCTGGTGTTTCGACACCTATGACGATCCGCGACGGTATGTCCGCAAAGCTGAAGCGGATAACGTCCGCCTTTCAGAAGATGGAGCGCGCCGCCAGGTCCGCGGACAAGGCCACCCAGGCCGTGAACCCTGGCCGGACCCTGGAAAACAGCGCGTCTTTGATCGACCGCGCCAGAAAGCGCCTGGACGCCTTTATCAACAGGCAGAGGGACGCCGGCAAGGGGGCGGAAGAAGTATCTGACGCCTGGTCCCGAACGGAAGACCTGATCAGGAAGGCCCTGGCGGTCTTTTCGGTCGCCGCCGTCAAGGGCCAGATTCAAAAGGCCCTGGAAGAGTTTTCGAACCAGTACAACGCCGAAGTCCAACTGGGCGTCGTTATGAAGAACGCCGGCATGGACCAGAAAGCCTTCGACGCGATCCGCGACAGGGCGTCCGAACTGGAATCGAAGACCACCTTCGGCGGTGACACCTTCGTCGCCGGCGCGGCCGAACTGGGAACCTATCTGAAGGACCCCGAAGCCCTTTCCGCGGCTATGGGGACCCTTGCCAACTACGCCGCCGGCATGGGCGGCCCGTCTGTGGATCAAAGCCAGATGGTCGAATACGCGACCCAGCTTGGCAAGGCCTTAGATGGCACCTATGACGGCCTGAAGAAGAAGGGCTTCGAACTGACTGAAGCACAGCAGAAGATCATAGAAACCGGAACCGACATGGAAAAGGTCGCTGTGATCAACGACGTGATCAATCAGTCCTGGAAGGGACTGGCCGAGTCCTACGCCAACACCCCCACCGGCAAGATCGAGCAGTTCAAGAACAAGATCGGCCAACTGTACGAAGCGGCTGGCCAGAAGCTGGTCGGCGGCGTCATGCGCCTTCTGACGGCGGTGACGAACCTTCTGGACACCCTTCAGAACACCGGCGCCCTGGACGGCGTCTGTGTCGTCCTGAACGTGATCATGGGCCTTCTGGGCTATGCGGCGACCGCCGTGTCCTGGATCGCCCAGGTGGTCGTCGACAACTGGCCCACCGTGTCCGCTATCCTGACGGCAATCGCGATCGTTCTTCTTCCGGCCATGATCTCCCGCCTGTGGGCTACCGTGGCGCCTGTCCTGGCCCAGGCCGCGGCCTGGGCGCTTGCAAATGCGCCGCTTATTATGATGATCGCCCTGGTCGCCCTTCTGATCTCCGCCGCAATGGACGCCGGCGTCACCATTGAAGACGTCGTGGGCTTCGTTGGCGGCCTTCTGGGCGGCCTGTATGCCTTCGGCTACAACCTGATCGCCGACATTTGGAACTTCATCGCCACATTCGCGGAGTTCTTCGCGAACGTCTTCGTCGATCCGATCGGTTCCATTGAACGCATGTTCCTGGGACTGGCGGATTCCGTCCTGGGCGTCCTGGAAACCATAGCGAACGCGATCGACGCGGTCTTCGGATCGAGCCTGTCGGACGCCGTCGGCAACTGGCGAAGCGGCCTTCAGGCGAAGATCGAAGCCAGCTATGGAGAAAACGCCGTCCGCTATGACCGTATGGAGAAGATCGACACGGCCAGCACGGCGGCCGCCTGGTCCGCCGGCGCGAAGGGAATCGCGAACAACCTTTCCCAGATCACCGGCAAACTGGACAGCCTGACTTCTTCCTGGGACGTGTCCCGCTCCACCGGCACGATCAACGGCGGGGACCTGGACAGCGTCGGTTCCGTCGGCAAGATCGACAGCGACGTCAATATCGCCGACGAAGACCTGAAGTTCCTTCGCGACGTGGCCGAAATGCGCTATGTCCAGAACTTCGTCACCCTGACCCCGACCGTCGCGATGGACGCCCAGATCAGCGAACGCGTGGACCTGGACGACGTCGTCAGCGCGATCGAACGGAAACTGGAAGGTGAGTTCATCGCCGCCGCGGAAGGAGTGTATAACTAATGAGCCGATACAGAATGACCCTGATCGCGGGTGGACGGGAAATCAACATTCCCGTCCTTCCCGCTTCCCTGAAGGTGTCTTCCCCTGGCAAGAACGAACGGACGACCGTCCTTGAACTGGGTGAAGTCCTGATCCTTCGGAAGAAGGGGCTTCGTACCATCGAATGGGACAGCTTCTTCCCGAAGTCCAGCGCACCCTATACCACGGGCCAGGTCCGGAACCCGACCGCCATTATCCAGGCGATCCAGTCCGCCAGGGACGGCCGGACACCCCTTCGCTTCCTGATCACCGGAACGGACCTGGACATGAACGTCAAAATGGGCGTGGAGTCCTTCGAGTACGAAGAGCGGTCCGGCGAACTGGGGGACTTCTACTATTCGATCAAGCTGTATGAATGGCGGGACTATTCCGCGAAGCGGATCGCCCTTCCCGCCCAGAAGTCGGAGCCGGCGAAGGCCCAGGAACCGACCAGGGCCGGCCAGCCGGCCAGCAAACCGAAAACCTACACCGTGAAGTCTGGGGATTGCCTGTGGAACATCGCGAAGGCGCTGTACGGCAACGGGGCGGACTACACGAAAATCTATAACGCCAACAAGGGGACAATTGGGAAAAATCCGAACCTGATCTACCCTGGACAGACGTTCACGATCCCCTGATATGGCTATCTCTATTCTTTACCAGAACAACGTGACCGGCGCCGCGCATGACGTGACGACGCTGATCACGGCGGCAAAGTGGACGACAAAAAGGTCCGGTTCCCCCGCTTCCCTGACCGTGACCGCGATCGTCGACGACGCCGTGGCGTGGAACCCTGGCGGGATTCTGGTCCTGAAGAACGGTTCCACGGGCCTTTTTTATGGCTACGTCGTGAAGATCAGCCAGAGCGAAAAGGACCAGGTCCAGATCACAGCCTACGATCAGACCTGGTATTTGAAGAAAAACAAGGAAACCTATGTCTTCACCGGCAAGCGCGCCGACCAGATCGTGAAGCAGATCGCCGAAGACTTCAAGCTGAAGACCGGCACCCTGGCGAACACCGGCTACGCGATCCCCTCCATGATTGAGGACGGCCAGACGCTTTTCGACATCGCCCTGAAGGCAATCGACCTGACCCTGATCAACACGGGGAAAATGTTCGTCCTGTGGGACGACTTCGGTTCCCTGGCGATCACGGACGTCGAAACGGCGAAGCTGGACCTGTTCGTGGGCGACGGGAGCCTTGCCACCGGCTACACCTACGACCAGGACATAGATTCCGACACCTACAACAAAATCAAGCTGGTCAAGGACAATAAGACCACCGGCAAACGTGACGTCTACATCTACCAGGATTCGAAGAACATGACCCTGTGGGGAATCCTTCAGGACTATGAAACGGTCGACGAAAGCATGAACGAAGCCCAGATCAAAGAGCGGGGCGCGAAAATGCTGGAACTTTACAACCGGCCGTCGCGGTCCTTCAGCCTGAACGCGATCGCGGACCTGTCCGTCCGTGCCGGCCGCGTCCTGTATATCGGGATCGGCGCCGTGGGCGTGAAGTCCTTCTTCCTGGTCGAGGAAGCCACGCATGACCTGTTGAAGGAAACAATGACACTGAAATTGAAGGTGGTGTGACATGGGCCTTTTAGACACGATGAAGAAAGTCGCGGAGAACACCAACGCCGCCGGCGCGCCGACAGCCTGGTTCTTTGGGAAGGTGACGAAGACGTCGCCCCTGACGATCCGCGTGGATAACCGCTTCGACATATCCGGCGAAGCAATCGTCGTTCCGAAGGAACTTCAGGCCGGCTACTACCCCACACACTACCACACCGGCATGAAGGGCGGCCCTTCCACCGAAGAGAAGGGCGGCGGGAGCGGCGAAGCGGCCTTCGCTTCCCATTTCCACGTCCTGAAGAGCAACTACCAAACCAACACCGACAAAACGTCGGAATACTATTACGGACTGGCCGTCGGCGACAAGGTGATCCTTCTTCGGAACCAGGGCGGACAGGCCTTTCTTGTCCTGGGGAGGGTGTGACCTATGATTCCTAACGCGACCACCGTGAAGATCGGCGAAGACCTGGAAGTCCAGACCGCCGCCGAAGCCCCTTCGCGGACCTACAAGATCGACTTCGACGCCGGCCGCGTCGGCGGCTTCTGCGATGAAACGGAAGCCATGAAGCAAGCGATCTATAAAATCCTTCAGACGGAGCGGTTCGCCTACCTGATCTATTCCTGGAACTATGGAATTGAACTGGACGCAGTCGTCGGAAAAAGCTATCAGGTGTTTGAAAGTGAAATTAAGCGCGTGATCACCGAAGCCCTTCTGGCGGACAGCCGGATCACCGACGTCACCGACTTCGAAGTCACCCAGATCGACAAGCGGACGGCGTCCGTGAAGTTCACCGCCGAAACCATCTTCGGCGAAATCCCTATCGAAAGAGAGGTCGGCGACAATGCTGTATGAGAACATGACCTTCGAAAACATCATGGACCGGTGCCTTTCCCGCGTGGCCGCTTCCATCGACAAGCGGGAAGGTTCGGTCGTCTACGACGCGATCGCGCCGGCGGCCGCCGAACTGGCGATCATGTATATCGAACTGGCCTACCTTCTGGACCGTGCCTTCCCCGACACAGAGGAAGGCGACGACCTGACACTGAAGTGTCAGGAACGAAGCGTCTTCCGAACGCCGGCCACGGCCGCGGTCCGGAAGGGCTACTTCGAGGACGGGGACGGCGGGGCGATGGACGTCCCGATCGGTTCCCGCTATTCCGGCGACGCCCTGAACTACGTCGTGACAGAGAAGATCGCCACCGGCCAGTTCAAACTTCTGTGCGAAACGGCCGGAGCCGCCGGCAACCAGTACCAGGGGAACCTTTTCCCGATCGACTATGTGGAAGGCCTGGGCGCCGCGCGTCTGGCCGACATTCTGATCAACGGCGAAGACGAAGAGAGCGACGCCGACCTTCTGGCCCGATATAAGGAAAGCCTGGAATCCCAGGCATACAGCGGCAATATCGCCGACTACCGGACGAAGGTCGAACTGCTTCAGGGCGTGGGCGCTGTGAAGGTGTTCCCCGTCTGGAACGGCGGCGGGACCGTGAAGATCGTCTTCGTGAACAGCGACTGGGGCGTCCCGTCTTCGACCCTGGTCGACACCGTCCAGACCGCCGTCGACCCCACCCAGAACCAGGGCGAAGGCGTAGGGATCGCACCGATCGGCCAC
This sequence comes from Coriobacteriaceae bacterium, assembly GCA_004555335.1. Taxonomy (GTDB): domain Bacteria; phylum Actinomycetota; class Coriobacteriia; order Coriobacteriales; family Eggerthellaceae; genus W1P20-047. Next base: position 19,094 of record SFII01000003.1, read on the forward strand.
GTCGTCACCGTCGTCGGCGTCACCGGAACGGCGATCAGCGTGTCCTTCAAGCTGACCTTCGCCACCGGCTACGCCTGGGACACCGTGAAGACCGCCGTCACGAAGGCAATCCAGGACTACTTCGTGGCCCTGGCGAAGGACTGGGCGAACCAGTCGGGGATCACCGTCCGCGTGTCCCAGGTGGAAACAAAGGTCCTGTCCGTGGACGGCGTAATCGACATTACCGGAACGAAGATCAACGGCGGAACCCAGAATATCGCCCTGGCGTCCGACGCGATCCCCGTCATGGGAGGGATCACGAATGAAACTTAAAGACTACTGGCCGCGCTGTCTTCAGGACCTGGTCGAGTTCCAGCAGATCGCCAACGCGGAACAGCCGGAGTTCGAAACGGCCCTGGACGACGTCAGAACGGCCGCTGACGACTTCTTCCTGGCGACCCTATCCGAATATGGGTGTCAACGCTGGGAAGCCATCATGGGCCTTCACGCGGCCGACGGGGACACCCTGGAAGCGCGCCGCGAACGAATCCTGATCAAGTACCTTGACCAGCTTCCCTACACTTACAGGACCCTTCTGAAGTACTTGAAGACCATCACGGACGACTTCACCGTCACCATGGACGAAAACGCCTATGACCTGTTCATTCGAATCCGCCTGGAAGGCTATTCCCAGCGGGACGCCCTGATCGCCACCCTGGGCCAGATGATCCCCGCGAACCTGGTCCTTCGACTGACGGCGGACATTCCGCAGAAGGACGAACCGGCCCAGGCGGCGGCCTGTTCCGTCATGGTCACTATGAACCGGCACGTCTACACGCCGGCCACATAAGGAGGAAAACCACATGGCAAGATTCAAGTCTATCGTCACGGACGCCGGCACGGCGGCCCTGACAGCCCTGATCGCGGCCGGAAAGCCGCTGATCCTGACACACGCGGCGGCCGGAAGCGGCGTCGCCACCGTCAGCCCGAACACACTGACTGGGATCGTGACACCGGAGAACGTCGCCGTGAGCCTGGGCGAAAAGGACCTGATCGAGGGCGACCCCGCTATCATGCGAATCCCCGTCCAGGTGACGAACGAAGGCCTGGACGCCCCTGTCTGGATCAGGGAAGTCGCCGTCTACGGGAAGAACATCGACGGCGCGGAAATCATGTTCTGTTATGGCTGGCTGGACGGCGGCGACACCGACAACGTCCTTCCGGCGACGTCCTTCGCAGAAGACGCGGACACCGTCCACGTTCACGACCTGGCCGTCTTCGTGACGAACCAGGAAGCCGCGTCCGTGTCCGTTCAGGTCGCCCCTGGTTCCTACGTCACCCGCGCGCAAATGACCGCCTACGCGGCGCCCCTGTTCCACACCCAGGCCGCCGACACCGTCAACGAAACCACCGGAGAGAACACGGAACAGGTCCAGCGCCGCCAGGACAGCGACATTGAAGCGATCAAGGAGCAGTTGAACACCGGCTTCACCGGAACCACCGTGACCCACACCTTCGCACCCGCACAGCTTACCTACTGGAAGGGCTATGACGGGACCGGAGTTCCCGAAGGGATTCTGGATCAAACACGGAACCGTCTGTATTTATGACCAGGATCGCCGCCACGCCGTCAGAAACGTCATGCCTTATATCGAACCTATTCACGGAACTTCGTCCCGTGTGCGGCTTCTGTGAGGGCGACAGCGTGGTTCTTTGCGGCGTTACCTATGACGGGACGGAAGAAGCTGTGGTCCTTCGGGACTACGGCTTCGACTTTACCGGCGACGGCGCCGTGATCGAGAATATCCGGAATCGAAGGTGTATCAATGGGATCGCGAAAGAATTATCAGCGAAGCCAACCGAGCAAGGGCGAAAGCCCGCTTCACATTCTGCCCGTTGCGGACAAGATGATCCACTTCACCCTGACGATCACGGATAACGCGACGCGTTTTCCGAAGAAGATCAGATTTTCCGTGACGAACAAAATCCAGGGACATGCCCTGGCGATTTATGACAACCTGGTCGAAGCGAATGAAATCTTTCCCATTATGGACGACCAGGACAAGGCCGACCGCCTGAAGCTTCAGCGCGCCGCGCTGACGGAGTGCAAGAAACTTCTCCACATGATCCAGCTATCGAAGGACCGCGGTTATATCGACAGCGGGACCTTCGACTGCTGGACGAAGCTGACGGTCGACGTGAAATGTATGACCGCCCGATGGTATGACGCCGAACGGAAGACGGGAATCCCCGTGGAGCCGGCCGGCCCGATCCCTGAAGGCTGATCATAAATCATTAGGGAACGATCTGTCACCCCGAACGCCGGCAACGCGAACAACGCGCGCAATGTCAACACGGACGGCAGTCTGAACAACAACAACGCGTACAACGGCAACAACGGCGTCCGGCCGGATTTGGTGGAAAACGGGACTGATTAGGGCGGAAAGCCTGAAAACAGAGTATCACCAACAAAGGAGATCGTTTCCTTCCAAAGGGCCGCGACAGTCCCTTCGGTAAATACATGATTGACGACGAAAGGCCTTCAACAGCGACGGCCGGACTATCAGCGTCAAGGAGGATTTTTCTATTATGAAAGATCATGGAACGCCAACCCATGACTTCGCGTCTGTAACAGACTTCAACAATCTATATCAATCGTTTACAGAAGCGCGCAAAGGGAAACGGTGGAAGTATTCCGTGTGCAAGTACGAAGCGAACGTCCTGGAAAACCTTCTGTTCATTCAGGTCATGCTTCAGCGCCACAAATACCGCCTTTCCCCGTATAACTGCTTCTATGTGCATGAACCGAAGGAACGGCTGATCATGTATAACAGCTTCCGCGACAAGATCGTTCAGCATTGTTTATGTGAACAGGTCCTTGAACCGCTTCTTTCGAAGACATTCATCTATGACAACTACGCGAGTCAGAAGGGCAAAGGGACCCATTTCGGCCTTGACCGACTGAAGGCGTTCATGGCGGCCTACTACCGCAAGAACGGCGCCGGCGGCTGGGTGCTGAAGTGCGACGTCCGCAAGTATTTCTATCGGATCAATCACGACGTTCTGAAGACCCAGCTTCGCCGGCTGATCAAGGACCGCGACGTCCTGTGGCTTTTGGATATGATCGTCGATTCCACGGAAGGGCCAGGTATTCCGATCGGGAACCACACTTCACAATGGTTCGCGATCCTGTACCTGTCCGACATGGACCACATGATCAAGGAACGTCTGGGAATCAAGTATTATGGCCGCTACATGGACGACTTCTATTTGATACATGAGGACAGGGCCTATTTGCAGTTCTGCCTGGAAGAAATCCGCCTGTTCCTGGTCCACCTGGGCCTGGAACTGAACCAGAAGACGGCCATATTCCCGTTATCCCAGGGAATCGACTTCCTGGGCTTTCGGACCTACCTGACGGACAGCGGAAAGGTCGTCCGGAAGGTACGCCGTGAGAGCAAGAACCGGCTCAGGCGGAAGATCAAGAAGTTCCGCCACCTGGTAGACGAAGGCCGTGTCGACTTCGACACGGTCCTTCAGTCTTATAATTCCTGGACCGGTCACGCAGACCACGGAAACAGTTATCACCTGATCAGCGAGATCGACGACCTGTTCTTCAACCTGTTCAGGGAAGAAATGGAGGGAAAACCCTATGGCGAAATCTCTATCCGCTTTGCCCGTTGGAAGCGTCGTCAAGTCGGCGAACACAAAGTACAACGGACAGGCGATCCGGTGGATCGTCGGCACACAGGACACGTCCCAGGGCCGAACGGGCCTGGTGACGGAACGCATGATCACCCTGAAATGCTTCGACGCGAAGGAGCCGAGCAACGGCAACAGTGACCGCAGAAACTACGGAAACAACCGCTATTCCGTTTCCAACATCGACAAGTGGCTGAACAGCGCGTCCGCGTCCTGGTATGCCGCACAGCACAGCGCCGACGCCCCACCCACGGCCGAGAACTGTTGGAGCAATCACAACCCCTACGACACCGAAGCCGGCTTCCTGGTGAACTTCGAATCCGACTTCCGGAACGCGATCCTTAATTCCACGATCCGCGTCGCGAAGAACACCGTCACCGACGGCGGCGGTTATGAAGACATCGTTCGACAGGTCTTTTTGCTTTCGAACACGAACGTCGGCCTTTCCAACGAAAACGGCGTGGCCGAAGGTCCCTTGTGGTCATACTTCAATTCCGCGTCGCGCCGCCAGTGCTACCCCACGGCGGAAGCCGTCAGCAAGTCCACCTACACCGCTTCTAACCTGTCCGCTTCTCAATATTGGTGGTGGTGGTTAAGAACCCCGTACGCCGGCCACGCGCGCTACGCGCGCCGTGTCCTCACGGACGGCAGTCTGGGCGGCGACGCCGCGTACATCGGCCGCGACGGCGTCCGGCCGGCTTTGTATTTGGCATCTTCGAATCTGGTATCCGATACAACCGACACAGACGGCGCTTATATCCTTCTGTGGAACCAGCCGCCCACAGCCCCGTCTTCCATTACCTACGGCACCCCCCAGGCGGGACAGAACCTGACCCTGACGACCGGCGGATCGACCGATCCGGAGGGCGACTCCATTTCCTACGTCTGGGAACGGAAGGTGGATTCCGGCGTCTGGACCCAGATCGGGATCACCACCGCGAAGACGATCCAGGACACGGTCCCGTCCAGCGGAACAACCTACTACGCGCGCGTGAAGGCCGTGGACGCGGTCGGGAATGAAACGGCGTATTGCACCGGTTCCGGAAAGACCATTTCCTACAACACCCCGCCCGTGATCAGCGGTTCCGACCAGAACGTGGGCGCGAAGACCGATCCCTTTACCTACCAGTATAGCGTCACCGACGCCCAGTCCGCCACCCAGACCATGACCGTGACGGAAACCCTGACCAACGGAACGGAAACCATCACCCTTCGCACCTACACGGCCACGGCCGGCGCCCAGAACACCGCCGACCTGTCTTCCGTCTGGATCAGGCTGATCGCGGGGACCCACGTCCTGAAGGTCACCGCTTCCGACGGCAACGGCGGAACGGCCGCCCGCAACATCACCTTCAGCCGCACCGTCACCAGGATCGCCGCGGCCCGCGCCTTCAACACCGACGCGAAGGTCACGAAGGTCTTCGTTTCCCTGTACCCGTCCGACCGTCCGGCCGGTTCCACGCTCCACCTGGAAGTGACGAACAACCCGTTCGACACGAACCCCGTCTGGGAGGACATCACGGAGAAGGCGAACCGCCTGGTCCACAACTTCACGAACAGCACCGTCGCCAACGGCTACGGCCTGGGCTACCGGTTCTATCTGCTGAAGGGGACGGAGGAAATCGAGATCACCCAGGCGACGATCCGTTTCGCCTGATGGAAGGAGGGAAGCAAAATGTCTTTCAACTCGCACGACTGCGAAACCGTCAGCATGAAGGAAGCCCAGGAACAGGAAAAGAACAACCCCGTCACCCAGATCGCGGCGGCGACGTCCATTGCCTTCGTGGTCCTGGCGGAGGGCGGCCAGATCGACGACGTCACCGCCACGGAGAACGTCGAGCAGTTCGCCCCCTGGGCCTACCCGATCGCCTACAAAAAGGGCAATATCCGCCGCTACGGTTCCGACCTGTACCGGTGCAACCAGGACCACACTTCGCAAGCCGACTGGACCCCCGCGGCCGCCGCGTCCCTGTGGTCGAAGATCGGCGACCCGACGGAGGAATGGCCGGAATGGTCCCAGCCGGTCGGCGCCCATGACGCCTATGACGCCGGCGCGAAGGTGTCCCATAACGGGAAGCACTGGACGTCCGACGTCGCGTCGAACGTCTGGGAACCTGGCGTCTACGGTTGGACGGAGGTGACGGCATGACCGAAGGGATCATCATCGCCGTCCTTTCTATGGTCGGCACGTTGGCCGGTGCCTACCTGGCGAACCGGAAAAGTTCAGCCCTGATCGCCTACCGCCTGGAAAAGCTGGAAGAGAAGGTCGACAAGCATAATTCCGTGATCGAACGGACCTTCAAGCTGGAAGAACAGGCCGCCCTTATCGAAGAGCGGATCAAGGTCGCGAACCACCGGATCGAAGACCTTGAAAAGGCGCAGTAAACCCCGCCGCGAGTTCTCCAAAATCATCGTTTGCACCGTGGGGGCCGTCACGATCTTCGTGACGGCCTTCACCTGTGTCATGGTGTGGAGGACCAGCAACACGGACGCCCTGGCCTACCTGATACCGGCCATCTTCGGGGAAGCCGCCACGGCGACCGGATTCTATTACAGCAAGGCAAAAACAGAAAACAGGATCAAGCTTCGCCGGCAGTATGGCGACCTGGTCGACAAGGAGGAATGAACCTATGTTTGAAATCATCATCGGGAACCTGGTCAAGATCGGCTATGCTATGGCGATCTTCCTGTGTGCCTTCCTGGCGAACGTCGTGTTCTCCCTGTGGTATAACATCAAGATCAACCGTGAACCCTTCAGCCGCGAGAAGCTGGCGACCGGCGGCCTGAAGGCGCTGACGTTCATCGTCGGACTGACCCTTCTGTGTATCGCGATCACCACCCTTCCGATCTTCGCGACGGAAGTCGGCTGGACGATCCCTGAAGAGTACGCGGAACTATTCGCCGATCTGATCATCGTCGGCGCGGTCCTTCTGGTCGCCTGTAAGTACATCAAGGAAGCCTTTACAAAGTTCGTCGCGATCCTAAACACGCCGGCGGACATCGCACCCGAAAAGGAGGGAATCGACCATGAGCAACAGCCCGTTAGTGACGTATTCCAGGATCAGCCCGAACCGGACCAGCCCCAGGAATCATAAGATCGACACCATCACGATTCATTGTATTGTCGGACAATGGACGGCGAAGCAAGGCTGTGACTACTTCGCCACCACCGGCCGCGAGTGTTCCGCGAACTACGTCGTCGGGAAGGACGGTTCGATCGGCCTGTCCGTGGAGGAACAGGACCGGTCCTGGTGCAGTTCGTCCCGCTCCAACGACCACCGCGCGATCACGATCGAAGTCGCGTCCGACGCGAAGCACCCCTACAAGGTGACGGACCAGGCCCTGGCCGCCCTGATCGACCTTCTGGTGGATATTTGCCGCCGGAATGGGATCAAGGCCCTTCTGTGGAAGGGCGACAAGTCCCTGATCGGCCAGGTGGACAAGCAGAACATGACCGTTCACCGGTGGTTCGCGAACAAGGCCTGTCCTGGTGACTATCTCTATAACCTCCACCCCCAGATCGCGGCCCAGGTGAACGAACGCCTGGGCGCGGCCGCGCCGGCGGAGCCGGAGAAGAAGCCCAGCCAGACGCCCAGCGGCGCCACCTTCACCCCCTACCTGGTGCGGATCACGGCGTCCGCCCTGAATATCCGAAAAGGCCCTGGCACGACCTACGCCGTCACCGGCCAGATCAAGGACCGCGGCGTCTATACCATCGTCGAGCAGAAGGGGAACTGGGGCCGCCTGAAGTCCGGCGCCGGCTGGATCAGTCTGTCCTACACGAAGAAGGTCTGACTATGGGAATGAAGCTGGACGGTCTGGCGAACTTCGGAAAGGCCCTGGTCGCCCTTCAGGCCGACCTTCCGGAGATCATGGACCACCTGGCGGTCGGCGAAGGCCGCTTCGCCCGTGACCAGGCAAGGAAGATTTGCACAGAAGAAAACATCATCAATACCGGCGACTATCGCCGGAACTTCAAGAGCAGTTCGAAGGCGATCCGAACCGGAACAGCCTACAAGATCGACGTCTTCAACAACCTGAACTACGCGAAGCCCCTGGAATATGGCTTCCGCGGCCACTTCGTCCCTGGACATTGGGACGGGAAGTCGTTCGTCTACCAGCCGAAGGACCCGCAAGGGGGAATGTTCGTCCATTCCCTGATTCCTGGTCACTACACCCTGGAACGGGCCGTCAACGCCACGAAGCGCACCCAGAACGCGCGCCTTCAGCGCCGCTTCGAACAGGAACTGAAGAAGCGTGGCTACATGAAGTATTTCAAATAGAAAGACGCCCAGGGGACGAACCCCTGGGCGTTTTTTCGTTTTCAGAACATCGCGAGTTTGATTGCCTTGAACCGTGTGTCGTCCAGTTCCAGAAGGGACCGCTTTCCGTCCTTGAACTGGACCGCCACCACATGGACCCCCTTCGTCTTCGCGGTGGCGGCCGCCACGACGCCCAGGGGACCCAGAAGCAGAGCGCCAGCGGCACCGCGCGCCACGGCGGAACCCATGCTTTTCTGGGATTCTTCGTCCACGACTTCGATCTGGTCGATCGTGGAACTGTCCAGCTTCAGATTTTTCATCAGGCCGACGTTCAAAACCGCCTTCCCGCCTTGCATAATGACCGCTTTGTGTTTGTAGTCGCCTTCCAGGACCCAGTTCTTCGCACCCATGCCAGAACCTCCCTTTGATATTTACCCCGAAGTTATGGGATATTACCATAAGAATATCGGAATCTTATGCTAAAGTCAATTAGAATATGGGATATTACCATAACGGGAGGATCAGGCGTGAAGAAGTTCGACTACAACGGCCGGAAGAATATCTGTGGAAATCGCGTCCGTTGCCTTCGGACGGCGCGGCGATGGTCCCAGGAGGCCCTTGCCGCCAAAATGCAGACCCAGGGCGTGATCATGGAACAGGACGTCGTCAGCAAGATCGAATCCGGCGACCGCCTGGTCACGGACTACGAAGTCCGCGCCTTTGCGGCGGTCTTCGGCGTTGCCTTTGAAAACCTGATCGAAGACGAAGAATGACCGGCCTTCCGGACCAGAACCGGAGGGCCGTTTTTTCTGCTTGACAACATACTACCGGTAGTATATAATAAGCACCAGAAGGAAGGTGATTCACAATGTCAAAGGCGCAGACAGCCGCAAACAAACGCTATAACCTGAAGGCGTATGATAGAATCGAAATCACGGTCCCGAAGGGAAACAGGGAGATCATCGCCCAGGCCGCGGCGGCGTCCGGAATGAGCGTGAACGCCTTTATCAAGGAAGCGATCGAAGCACAGATCGCAAAGCAGAGCGCGTGAACGCGAAGGCCCTGTCCGAAAGGACGGGGCCTTTTATTCTACCGAACGGAGGAAAACACCATGAAGCGTCGCAGATTCAAGCAGTTGACCAGGACGGACCGCCTGAACATCGAAAAGTATATGCGCCAGGGCATGACGAAACAGGCCATCGCCGACGCCCTGGGCGTCAGCCTTCGGACGGTCTATTATGAACTGAAGCGGGGCCAGTATGTCCACACTAATTCAGACCTGACGGAGGAAATCCGTTATAGCTGTGACGTCGCCGAAGCGGTCAAGAAGTACAACGGCACGAATAAAGGCCCCCAGTTAAAGATCGGCAACGATCACGAACTGGCGGCCTATATTGAACAGCGGATCGCCGGCGACGGATATTCGCCGGCGGCGGTCCTGGGTGAAATCCAGGTCCAGGGCCTGAAGTTCAAAACGTCGATCTGTAAGTCGACCCTGTATTCCTATATCCGGAAGGGTGTCTTCCTGTCGCTTGAAATGCGCGACCTTCCCCGTCACGGCAAGAAGAAGCGCGGCTACACCCGCACCCACAAGAAGGGCGCCAGAGCGTCCGCCGGAACCAGCATTGAACACCGGCCGGAGGAAGTGAACGCCAGGACGACCGTCGGTCATTGGGAAATGGACTCCGTCCTGGGAAAGAAGAAGACGAAGCCGGCCCTTCTGGTCCTGTCTGAACGACTGTCCAGGAAGGAACTGATCATCAAGGTCCAGGATCACACCGCCGCCAGCGTAGTTCGCGCCCTGGACCGCCTGGAACGGAAGATGGGATCGCCGGCCTTCCGTGCCACCTTCAAGTCGATAACCGTCGACAATGGTTCCGAGTTTGCCGACGTCGACGGCATGGAACGAAGCTGTCGCCGGAATGGGCCGCGGACGAAGGTCTACTACTGCCACCCCTATTCTTCCTGGGAACGCGGGACCAACGAAAACACGAACGGCCTGATCCGCCGCTGGTTCCCGAAGGGGACGGACTTCAGCAAAGTCAGCGTCCAGGAAATCCAGAAGGTCGAAGACTGGCTGAACGCCTATCCCCGCGAAATCCTGGGCTTCCTATCTGCTGACGCGGTCTTCTCCACCGCCTTCGCGGCCTGTGTCTGAAACTTTTTTATCTTTTTTGCAAAAATATGTTGACTTTTGCGCAGCCCCCGTGTATAGTGTAATTGCATTAAGTCGACAGGCTTTTTGCAGTTACACTTTTTTTATTTTCTCCCAGAGAAAGGACGGTGAAAACGTGGCTGAATGTTACAAAACGATCGAATATCCGGACCGAAAGGCGATCGCGGCCCTTTACGCCGCCGGCGCGAAGGCCGGACAGATCGCGAAGGAAATCGGCGTCGCACCCCGCACCATCTACGCCGAACTGAAGCGCGGCCGCGAAGGGGACAAGCTGGACAAGAACTTCCGGCCGTCCTACGACGCAGACCTGGCCCAGAAGCGCGCCCAGGAAAGCCTTCGCCGACGCGGCCGGAGGAAAGGAGGACCGGCAGAATGACCCCCAGAGCAAGGCAACGGCGAACGCGCCGGAGAATCCGCAACGCGGCCAGTCTTCTTTCCCTGGTGGCCTTCCTGGCGCTTCTGGGAAGCGTCGGAGCCGTCGAACAGGACCTGGTCCCCCTTCTCCCTGGCGCGATCCGAATGTTCGGCTTCCTTCTGATCTGGGCCGGCCTTCTGGCCGTCGCCGGAGCCTTCGACACCACCGAAGGAAGGAGGGAACGGAGAAGATGAAGTACACGGCGACCCTGTCGCCCGTTCAGGTCGGACAGGCCGTGAAGGCCCTGGTCCTTCTGGGCGAAAAGAAGATCACGATCGAAGAAACAGAAAAGGACCGCTTCGTCGTCACCACAACAAACGAAACGGCCCATTCCAAAAAGGTTAAGTGAATCATATCACGGAAAGGAAAGGTTTTCAATGCCTAAATTGAATTTTTACGATACGGACGCCGTAAAGACGTTTCTGCTGAATATCCTGATCGAAAACAAGGAAGCCCGTGAAGACGCCGACTTCGAGCGTCGCCAGACCCAAAACTGGTTCGGGCAGTATCAGGAACAGAAGGCGCGCGCCGAAGCCGCCGAAGCAAATATCAAGGCCGCGATCGCGAAGCTGGCCGCCTTCAATGGAGCGCGTCAGGAAGGCGTCGAAATCGGCTGGAAGGACGTTGACCGCATGGTCGAAGAAACCCTTCTGATCCTGGCACCGGAAAAGACGGAAGGGGGCGCCGCGAAATGAATAGCACCCTGTATGAGATCAGCGCCGACTTCCTGGCCGCCCTGGACGCGATGGAGGTAGACCCCGACACCGGCGAACTGCTGAACGCCGACCAGCTTGACGCCCTTTCCGCCGCCTTCGACGAAAAGGCTGAAGCGACCGCCCTTTACATCAAGAACCTGACCGCCTTCGTCGGCGACGTGAAGGCAGAGGAAGCCGCCCTGGCGGAGCGCCGCAAGTCCGCCGAAAAGCGTGTCGAACGCTTGAAGGACCTTCTGGCGTCCTCCATGCTGTCCGTCGGCCGCGACAAGGTCGAAACGGCCAGAACGAAGATCAGCTTCCGCAAGTCCACCCAGGTTCAGATCGACGACGAAGCCGCCCTTCCCCCTGACTTCGTGACGACCACCGTCACCACGAAGCCAGACAAAACGGCGATCAAGAAGGCAATCCAGGCCGGACAGGCCGTCGCCGGCGCTGTCCTGGTCGAGAACCAGAACCTTCAGATCAAGTAAGGAGGAATCAGCGTGAAGGACTTCAATATTCCCCTTCTGACGGCTGAAGACATCGACTGTCGCGTCCAGTCCGTCAGCAAGGCGAAGAACGGCACGGTCGGCGCGGTCCTTCTTCTCTACAAGGACGCCCGTGTCGATATGCGAATCCTGGACCAGGTCTTCGGCCCTGGTAACTGGCAGAGGACCCACGAACTGATCAACGGGAACCTGTTCTGTACGATCGAAATCTGGGACGACGAAAAGGCGGCCTGGGTGAAGAAACAGGACGTCGGCGTCGAGAGCAACACGGAGAAGGAAAAGGGACAGGCGTCCGACGCCTTCAAACGTGCCGGCTTCAACGTCGGGATCGGCCGCGAACTGTATTCCGCCCCTTTCACCTATGTCGAACTGAACGACGGTGAATGGAAGGTCGAGAAGGTCCAGGGCCGCGACGTCTACCGCACCTATCCGAATGTCAAGTTCTCCGTCACGAAGATCGGCTACAACGACCGCCGCGAGATCGTGGACCTGACGATCGTCGACCGCTTCGGAAACGTCCGCTTCCTGTACGAAGGCGGCGTCCAGAAGAAGACCAACCAGGGCGGCCAGGGAAGCCGCCAGGGCGCGCAGAGCGGCCGACAGGCACAGACCCCGCCCCCCGCGGCGCAGACGTCCCAGGCGTCCCAGAGAGCGCCCCAGGGCGCCCCTTCTCCCGCTATCCCCGCCGGCGGTACTGTCTGCCCCGTGTGCGGCGGCCCGATCAGCGACGCCGAACGCGACTATTCCCTTCGGAAGTACGGCCGCGAACTGTGCCGCAAGTGCCAGCGCAACGCGTGAAAGGTGGTGTAGACAATGCCAAGCCGTATCATTAAGGAAACGATCATCATCAGCGAGTCTTTGACCGCGATCAGCGCCGAAGCCGAACGGTTCTTCTGGCGCCTGGTCGTGAAGGCCGACGACTTCGGCCTGTACTATGGCGACCCCCGTATTCTGGCTTCCCTGTGCTTCCCCCAGAAGCCCCCTTCTGAACAGAAAATCCGTTCCTGGCTGAACGAACTGATTCGCGAAGACATGGTGGGGACCTACACGGCCCCCGAAGACGGGAAGAAGTACCTGAAACTTCTGAACTGGGGCAAATGCCAACAGACCAGGGCGAAGTCCAGCAAATACCCTGAACCGTCTTCGTTTGATAGCAAATGCAAACAGGCGAACGGAAATCAAATGCTTGCAAATGTCCCCGTAAACGTAAACGAAAACGGAAACGATAACGAAAACGAGAAACGCGCCCAAACGGGGCGCGGGGCGGCGAACGGATTTGACCGGTTCTGGGCTTCCTATCCCCGACGCGTCGGGAAGAAGGACGCTGTGGCCGTCTGGAAGAAGATCAATCCTGACGACGCCCTGATCGACCGGATCGTGACTGGCGTGGAACGCTGGAAGCGGTCTGAACAGTGGACGAAGGACGACGGTCGCTTCATTCCCTACCCCGCGACCTTCCTTCGCGGCGAACGGTGGAACGAATCCGACAGCGTGAGTAAACCGGCCGCCGTTCCGCCGGCGGCGAAGGACTACGGCGACGACGACTTCCTGGGCGGTGGCGACCATGAATGACTTCACCGACGTTCTGGAATCCATCGCCCAGAACGCCAGACGCGGCCATGAGCGCGCCGGCGACTACCGCGGCGAAGACGGCCTTCTGTATTGCGGCCGGTGCCGCACCAGGAAGGAACACCGCCTGGAACTGGACACCGACCCGCCGAAGGTGGTCACGGTGCCGGTCATGTGCAAGTGCGAGGAAGAACGCCAGGAAGCCCAGCGCAAGGAAGAAGAGCGGATCAAGTTCCGCCAGGACTGCGAACGGCTTCGCCGCGACGGGATCACAGACCCGTCCTATTTGGTCAACACCTTCGCCCAGGACGACAACCGGAACCCCGCCGTTTCGGACGTGTGCCGGAAGTACGTCGACCATTGGGAGGAAATGAAGGCCGACAACATCGGAATCCTGTTCTATGGCGGCGTCGGGACCGGAAAGTCCTTCCTGGCCTGTTGTATCGCGAACGCCCTGATCGACCGCTGTGTGAAGGCCAGCGTGACGAACTTCCCCCGCATTATGAACCGCCTTCAGGGATTCGGAGAGGACAAACAAGGCTTCCTGGACAAGCTGAATCACTATGACTGCCTGGTGATCGACGACCTGGGCGTCGAGCGGGACACGTCCTATTCCGTCGAGCAGATTTACAACGTCGTCGACGCCAGGTCCCGTTCAGGGAAGCCCCTGATCGTGACGACGAACCTGTCCCTGGACGACCTTCGGAACCCGTCGTCTATGGGCTACGCCCGTATTTATGACCGCGTCCTGGAAATGTGTCCGATCAAGTTGAAACTGGCCGGCGACTCCCGAAGGACCGTCAACGCGGCCGCGCGCCGCGACAGGGCGAAGGAAATCCTGGGAATGTGAAGGAGGGCCGCAAGTGGAAACCTGGAAAGTGACGATCCCTGGCCTTTTACCTGGCCTGAACGAGTACATAGACGCGGAACGCGCCGTCAAGGGCAAGTACAAGGCCGCCGCCATGAAGAAACAGGCCGAAAACGTGATCGGCTTCATGGTGAAGACACAGCTTCGCGGCGTCCGCTTCGACCGGCCGGTGATCATTCATTACCGCTGGATCGAGCCGAACCGCCGCCGCGACAAGGACAACGTCGCCTTCGCGAAGAAGTTCATTCAGGACAGTCTGGTCCATGCCGGCGTCCTGGTGAACGACGGCTGGAACCAGATCGAGGGCTTCACGGACGACTTCGCCGTGGACCCGAAGAACCCCCGCGTGGAAGTGACTATCGAGATATTCGAAGGAGGAAAACGACATGGCAAATATTAAGACTTTGAAGGACCTGACCCCTGGGACCGTCTTCGACGCCGGCCCGATCGACGTCCGCGTCCTGGATCACATGACCAACGGAACGACCCTTCTGATCGCCGACAAGGCGATCGCGTGGCGCCCCTTCTCCCTGGAACCCCTGAAGACCCGTCCGGAGGAAGCCCCTACCCCTTATCCGAACGACTTCAGTCTGTCCTATCTGAAGGACGAACTGAACGGCCCATTCCTGGCGGCCTTCGACGCCGCCGGCGGCCCGATCCGTTCCGCGAACATCGTGGAAGCGGACTGGTCCCTGGCGGACCATCGCGGCGGCTTCGGCTACGGCAACATGAAGGCGAAGATCAGCCTTCTTCCCGAAGCCCTGTTCCTGAAGTACAAGGCCCGTCTGGCCCTGGACGACTGGTGGTGGCTTGTCACCCCGTACGCCGGCTACGCGATCAGCGCGCGCTGTCGGCGCGGGCGGCAGTCTGGGCAACGGCGGCGCGTACGGCGGCGGCGGCGGCGTCCGGCCGGCTTTCTTCGCGGAATCTGGAATCATTCTGGAATCCGACGGCGGCGAAGCGGTGGAAGGCCATGAATGACCATGTGACGATCCGCC
>SFII01000202.1 GCA_004555335.1 Coriobacteriaceae bacterium
TGGCGATGTTGCCGATGATGTCTTCGACGGTAGCACCACGGGAAAGGTCGCCAACGGGATAGGCGATACCCTGGGTAACGGGACCATAGGCTTCCGCACCTGCCAGGTGCTTTACGGCCTTCTTAGCGATGTTGCCTGCGTCCAGGTCGGGGAAGATGAGCACGTTCGCCTTGCCGGCAACGGGGGAGTCGGGTGCCTTGGATGCGCCTACGGAAGGAATGATGGCTGCGTCGAACTGCATTTCGCCGTCGAGCATGATGTCGGGGGCGAGCTCCTTTGCGATGCGAACGGCTTCGATAACCTTGTCGCGATCGGGGTTCTTAGCGGCGCTGCCGTAGGTGGAGTGGCACAGGAAGGCCACGCGTGCGGGGGTTTCGGTGAGCATTTCCCAGTTGCGGGCGGTGTCGATGCCGATATTAGCCAGCATTTCGGGGTCGGGGTTGATGTTCAGGCCGCAGTCGCTGAAGATCATGACGCCGTCCATACCGAAGCGGGTGTCGTTCTTCATGACCATGACCATGAAGGTGGAAACGAACTTGAATCCGGGTGCGGTCTTGAGGATCTGCAGGCTTGCGCGCAGTACGTGGCTGGTGGGGTGGCAAGCACCGGTAACCATACCGTCGGCCATGCCCTGCTTGACCATCATAGTGCCGAAGTAAATGACGTCGTCCATCATTTCCAGCGCCTTTTCGGGGGTCATTCCCTTATGCTTGCGCAGCTCGTAGAAGGCATCTGCCAATTCCTGACGAGCGGAGTCGGTACGAGGGTCGATGATCTGCGCACCTTCCAGGTTGTAGGGTGCTGCTGCGATCTCGTATGCGTCACCGAGGATGATCACGTTGGCGGCGTCTTCCCTCAAGATGGTTTCTGCTGCGATGAGCGTACGACGATCGTCGCCTTCGGGCAGAACGATGGTCTGCTTGTCGGCACGGGCGCGCGCAATCAGGGATTCAGCGAATGGACGCATCTTGGTTCCTTTCGTGTTTCTGTGATTGGTATGGTTTGTCACGTATTCTGATTACGAATGATTAAAATAACCGAGCGTCAACGAAAACACGTCTCGAATCTGAATTCATTCGGTGTTCGTAAAGAAAAAAACGGTATATGCACAAATTTGTGAAAGGGAATTAGTTGAAGACTGTCTCATTTGCGATACCCTGCTTCAATTCCGCAGAGTATATGGACAAGTGCATCGAATCCGTCTTGAAATGCGGCGATGACATCGAAGTTATCATTGTGAACGATGGTTCAACGAAAGACAATACCAGCGAGAAGGCCCATGAGTGGGAAGTCCGTTACCCCGGCATCGTGAAGGTGATCGACAAGGAAAACGGCGGTCACGGCAGCGGTGTGAATGCTGCCTTGAAGGAAGCCGGCGGCTTGTATTTCAAGGTTGTCGACTCCGATGACTGGCTGGACGAATTGGCGATGATTCCCGTGATGCGCTATCTGCGCTTGCAGATGGAGCTTCCCGTTCCCACCGACATGGTAATCGCCAATTACGTATACGAAAAGGTGCACGAGAACACCCGCACGGTCATGCATTACCGCAATGTCTTTCCCGTGGAAAGGGAATTCACCTGGAGCGAGATCGGCCATTTCAGGCAGAGCCAGTACCTGCTCATGCACTCGGTCATCTACCGTACATCGCTTCTGCGTGAAATCGGCCTCACCCTTCCCGAGCATTGCTTCTACGTCGATAACATCTTCGTTTACGAGCCCCTGCCGTACGTGAAGACCATGTATTACCTGGATGTGGACATGTACCGCTATTTCATCGGCAGGGAAGACCAGTCGGTCAACGAAAAGGTGATGCTCAAGCGCATCGACCATCAGCTGAAGGTGACCCGCCAGATGATCGATGCGGTGCATCCTTCCGAAGATGTTTCGGAGCCAAAGCTTGCCAAGTACATGGACGGCTACCTGACCATGATGATGTCCATCTGCAATGTCTTCCTGCGCATGGAAGAAACCGAAGAGAACGAACGGAAGCGTCTGGACATCTGGAATTACCTGAAGACCCACAATCCGTCTTCCTACAAGAGGGTGAAGCGCAGCGCGCTTTCGACGGTCGGCAACCTGCCCACTCATTTGGGCCGTGACGTGCTGATCGGCGTGTATCACATCGCCCAGAAGGTCTTCAAGTTCAACTGATCGAAGCTTGCGAGGCTGCAAGATTCCTGGAATCACAGCGTCCGTAATGCCCCTTTGACGAATCTTTTCGTCAACAATGGGGATGA
>SFII01000203.1 GCA_004555335.1 Coriobacteriaceae bacterium
TGCCGTCGCCCTGTTCCTGCCCGGCGATCATGAGCTCAACGAGTTGAAGGCCGAGCGCGCGGTGCCCGGCTTCACCCTGATGAGCGACGAGGAAATGGAAGCTGCCGGCCTGCCCAAGGGCTCCATCGGCTGCGTGGGCCTGCCCGAAGGCGTGAAGATCGGCGCGGACGAGAGCCTGAAGGACATCATGCATTGGGTAGTCGGCGCGAACGAGGACGGCTACCACTTCGCGGGCGCCAAGCAGGGCCGCGATTTCAACGTGGATTTCTGGTGCGATATCAGCACCGCGAAGGAAGGCGACCTGTGCGTCAGGTGCGGACGTCCCCTGGTTTCTTCCCGCGGTATCGAGGTGGCGCAGGTTTTCGAGCTGGGAGACAAGTATTCCAAGGCTATGAATGCGACCTTCAGCGATGAAGACGGCAAGGACAAGCCCTTCATCATGGGCTGCTACGGCGTGGGCGTGTCCCGTTGCATGGGTGCCATCGTCGAACAGTACAACGACGAATTCGGCATCAAGTGGCCCGTTTCGGTCGCACCCGCCCATGTGTGCGTCATGCCCCTGATCGTGGGCGACGACCTGGTGCAGCCCGCCGCCGAGCAGATGGCTGCCGAGCTTGCGGAAATCGGCCTGGAGGTAGTCCTGGACGACCGTAACGAGCGTCCCGGCGTCAAGTTCGCCGAAGCCGATTTGATGGGCTGGCCCCTGCAGATCACCGTGGGCAAGCGCGGCGTGAAGAACGGCGAGGTGGAAGTGAAGAATCGCTACACCAACGAGAAGTCCGTCATCCCCATCGACGAATACAAGCAGATTCTGGCGGATGCCCGCACCCCCGAAGACTTCCTGAAGGCCTTCTTGGGCGAGCAGATGGCATAAGCGCCGCGACGATAACGAGACCGGTGCGTGCCGTCCCGAAAGGGGCGGCACGCTTTCTGCAAAGGCAGGGAAGGAATAGGCCTTGATCAACGGAAAACCCGAGCTTCTGGCTCCTGCGGGTGGTTGGGAGCAGTTGGAATACGCGATCCGCTTCGGGGCGGATGCCGTCTATCTTGCGACCGACCGCTTCAACTTGCGCCAGCGCGCTTCGAACTTCTCCTTGGAGGAATTGCCCCGAGCGGTGGAATATGCGCACAGCCATGGGGTGGCCGTGCATGTGACTTGCAACGCCCAGATGCACGAGGCGGATTTCGAAGACCTGCCGCGTTACCTGCGGGCTATCGATGCCGCTGGGGTGGATGCCGTGCTGGTAAGCGATTTGGGCGCGCTCCGGTGCGTGAGGGAGCATGCGCCCCGCGTGCAGATTCATGTGAGCACCCAGGCTTCCGTGTCTAACACCGCGTCTGCGTTAACCTGGCACGAGCTGGGGGCGAGCCGCGTGGTGTGCGCACGCGAGATGAGCTTGGAGGACATCGCGCAAATGCGCCGTCTGCTTCCCGAGAGCATGGAGATCGAGGTCTTCGTCCATGGGGCCATGTGCATGGCCATCTCGGGCCGCTGCCTGATCAGCGACTATCTGACCGGCCGCAGTGCGACGAACGGCCATTGCACCCAGCCCTGCCGTTGGAGCTATACCCTGGAGGAGGAAAAGCGCCCGGGCGTGCATTTTCCCATCGAGGAAGACGATCGGGGAAGCTACATCCTCAACGCCAAGGACATGAACATGCTCTCCTACCTGGACAAGCTGACCGAGGCAGGTGTGGACTCCATTAAGATCGAAGGCCGCAACAAGAAGGCATTCTATGTGGCGACTGTGGTGAACGCCTATCGACAGGTACTCGACGGGGCGGATCCGGCAGTGTTCCAGCATGAACTGGAGACCGTATCTCATAGGCCCTATGGGACTGGGTTCTTCTTCGGCCCCGCCCATCAGACCCCTGAAACCGACGCCTACGTGAGGCCCTACGACTGGGCGGTCGAGGTGCTTTCCAGCGAGGAGGAGGGCGACATCTGGCGCGTGACGGGTATATGCAGGAACAGGTTCTGGGAGGGAAGCGAGCTCGAGGTGCTCGCTCCGGGCGAGCCGGTCAGGACCTTGCGCGTGCAGGGTTTGATGCATGTTCCGGAAAGCGGCGACGCGTATCTGGTGGATGTGGCGAACCGCGCCATGGACACCTATTCCTTCCTTTCTCCCTTCCCTCTGGGGAAGGCGGATATCGCCCGCATCGGACGAACAGAAGGTACGAGCAAACCGGTATCCGATACGTCTGCCTTGAAAAGCGAGTAACGGGC
>SFII01000204.1 GCA_004555335.1 Coriobacteriaceae bacterium
AAGGCGGCGTAGGCTACTTCGCATAGTGGGTGCAAAAGCGGCACGATAGCGCTGCACGGCTCCCGAGCCAAACAGGCACACGGCCTCCCGGCACTGCCCGGGAGGCCGTTTTGCGTCTCCGGAAAACCCCGTTGGCAGCACCCTCCCCTGCAAAGCAGCGCTTCCGACCTAGGCAAGATCCGACTTGAATGGATCCAGGCCCTCATCCCGCAGCCTGTCAATCGCCAGCAGCGTTTCTGCAAGCCGCTCAAGGCCAAAGCAACGCATCGCGAACAGGCGGCACCCGGCGCCGAAAAGGGAGCCGCTTGTTGTACCATGGGGGAAGTTGAACAACGCAAAAGGAGGTCTTCATGACTCTGCTCAATTGCCCCGAATGCGGACATGACGTATCCAGCTGGGCCCAGATGTGCCTGAACTGCGGCTGCCCGGTAGACAAGTTCGAAACCGTCACCGAAATCAAGGATGCATCCTGCAAGGTGGGAAGCACCATCACCTTCGGCGGGTATTCCTGGCTGGTCCTGAAGAGGGATGGCGGCGACATCCTGATCATCACCGAGGACTCCATCATGCCCGACACCCAGTTCCACAAGAAGATGGCCGCAACCGCCTGGGCATCCTGCACCCTGCGAAAAAGGCTCAACGGCAAGTTCCTGGAATCCTTCACCGCAGCAGACCGTGCGAAGATCCTGTTGGTTACCAACGAGAACCCCGCCAACCCCGCCTTCGGTACCAAGGGCTGCGGCGACACCGACGACTACGTGTTCTGCCTTTCCATGGAAGAGGCCCAGAGCCTGATGACCGAGCAACAGCGCAAGGCAACCGGCGACTGGTGGCTGCGCTCCCCCGGCGGAACCCGGAACAATACTTCCTTCATCTATTCCGACGGTACCATCTGCGAAGAAGGCTACGGTGCCTATTACTACCTGTCCGTACGCCCCGCCATGTGGATCAGGCTCTAACCAACCGCTAGAAGAAAATGCGATTCCCTGCGAGCGCCCCATTTCTGGGCGCTCGCACGCTTTTCGTCGCCTTTTTTCCAATGCGAAACCCATTTCCCCGCCCAAGGTGGCATTATTGTGCTGTTAATCGAGGCAATGCCCTGTTCGCAGGCATGACAAATTGAGGAGGAATGACATGAACGTCGTGTGCTTGGACCTGGAAGGCGTACTGGTTCCCGAAATCTGGATCGAATTCTCCAAGGCAACCGGCATTCCCGAACTCGCCCGCACCACCCGCGACGAACCCGACTACGACAAGCTCATGCAGTTCCGCCTGGACATCCTGGAAAAGAACGGCCTGGGCTTGAAGGAAATCCAGGACACCATCGCCACCATCGATCCCATGCCCGGCGCCCGCGAATTCCTGGACGAACTGCGCGCCATCACCCAGGTGATCATCATCTCCGACACCTTCTCCCAGTTCGCACAGCCTCTGATGAAGAAGCTGGGCTGGCCCACCATCTTCTGTAACGAACTGGTTGTGGACGAAAACGGCAAGATCGCCGACTACAAGATGCGCTGCGAGCAGAGCAAGCTCACCACCGTGCGCGCCCTGCAGTCCTGCGGCATGGAAACCATCGCGAGCGGCGACAGCTTCAACGACCTGGGCATGATCTTGAACAGCAAGGCCGGCTTCCTGTTCCGCAGCACCGACGCCATCAAGGCAGACCATCCCGAGCTTCCCGCTTACGAGGAATACGACGAGCTGCTGGCAGCCATCAAGGCCGCGCTGTAAGCCCTTCGACTGCCGAAGGTGCCCACCCCTTACATCAGTCAACCATGCTGCCGGCCGCTTGGTCGGCAGCTTTCCTATAAGGAGAAGCGATGCCCCTCACCACCAAATCTACCCTGCAGAACCTGGAGAAATCCGCCATCCGCAAGTTCGCCGTCATGGGTGCGGAAACCCCGGGCTGCATCAGCCTGACTTTGGGCGAACCCGACCTGAACACCGCAGAGGAAATCAAGGAACTGGTCAATGTCCAGTTGGCCGCCAACGACACCCACTATCCGCCCAACAACGGCAAGCCCTTCCTGCGCGAGGCGATAGCCGAGCACGAGAAAACCCGCGGGCTCAACTACAGTCCCGACGAGATCATCGTGACCGTCGGCGCCACGCAGGCGCTCTTCGTATCCCTGTCCACCGTGCTCGATCCGGGCGACGAAGTGATCATCCTGGCACCCGCCTATACGCTCTACGCCTCGGTGACCAGCCTGAACGGCGCA
>SFII01000205.1 GCA_004555335.1 Coriobacteriaceae bacterium
CCCCCTGCAGCCAGGATTCTCGTTCCCATATTCAACGATCCGCCTGTTCGCCCGCTCTATCGCATCTCGAACAGCATCTGCCATGCATTCGATCGAAGCATCATCCGCGATTTGCGAGCATCCGTCACGGATCGTCTCAACGCAAAGCGTGCTTGCAACGCAACCCGCGTTGCAACCACCCATCCCATCTGCAACCGCAAAGACTGAAGGAAGGCAGCAAGAGCGCTGCCAGGTTTCGATTTCGCCACCCGAAGCATCACCATTGCGCCCGGCAGCTGGAATCACGGTATCCCCAAAAAGCAAGGCATCCTGCTGTTGGCTACGACTTCCGATGCAAGAAGCCCCATACGCGGATATTAAACGCCCCCTTTTTGCAAAGAGACGAGCCAATCGCATCAATGGAAACCTGGCCAACCCGTAACCTATTCGTTCGTACTCAGTTCTGCATTTCATTCCCGAAAAGTATACCCTGAACTCTTCTTCCGAATGTGCATCGGGAATCATCCATCCCGCCTTTGCCCTTTCCGAATGAGAGCAAACCGCAACCTCCAGCACTTCCCCCACTGCGCCTAACGCGCTAGAATGTGCGGAATGCTTTCGAAAGGAGGGGTCATGGACAAGACGGCAAGCCAAACGAAGATTTGGAAGATCGTCATCACCGGCGGCCCCTGTGCGGGAAAATCAACCGCACTCGCAAGCGTGAAGGAGCACTTCCAGGAAAAGGGATGGCTGGTCGTCACCATCAACGAGACGGCAACCGAGCTGATCGCATCCGGCCTGCGCCGTGAATACTGCACCGACATGCAGTTCCAGATCCGCGTGATGCAACTGCAGCTGGCGAAAGAGCGCACCTTCGAAGAAGCCGTACGCGACCTGGGTTTCGAAAAGGTCCTGATCGTCTGCGACCGCGGCATCCTGGACAACCGCGCATACATCCCCGACGACGTCTACCGCCAGGTACTGGAAATCAACGGCATCACCCATGAGCAGGCACGCGCCCGCTACGACGCGGTCTTCCATATGCAAAGCGCCGCCGTAGGCGCACCCCGGCACTACAATCTTTCCAGCAATGCCACGCGCAGGGAAAACGCGCAGGAAGCCGCCCGATTGGACGAAAGCATCGCATACGCATGGAGCGACCACCCACGCTTCTTCACCATCGAGGCATCGGACGACTTCGAAGAAAAGATCGATTGCCTGATCCGCCGGATCGAGGCGGCAGAGCAATAATCCTAATCGCTTAGGCAAAGGAGGCCGAAGAGCCAACAGCCCTTCCCATGTTCTCAAAGGGGTGCAAGACCGCAGGCAGTGCGCAGCGGACAGCCCCACCACTCGTTAACGAGCGCACTTTCGAATACCGGCACCCTTGATTCGAAGGAAGCACTATGAGAGAACCCAGCGAAAAGGAAACCATCAGCACCGAAAAAGCCATCCGCAACATGACCATGGTCAGCGTCATCGGCAACGCGGCCCTTGCAGCATTCAAGCTCCTCGCAGGCCTGATCGGCCAGTCCGCCGCCATGGTGTCCGACGCGGTCCATTCGCTTTCCGACGTGCTCTCCACCTTCATCGCACTCATCGGAGTACGCGTTTCACAGAAGGAGGCAGACGGAAAGCATCCCTACGGCCACGAGCGTTTCGAGTGCGTGGCAAGCCTGCTCTTAGGATGCTTCTTGGCAGCAACCGGCATCGGCATCGGCTACAACGGCATCTCCGCACTGCTGGACGGCAGCTATCTGCAGGCACCCGAACCAGGGCTCATCGCCCTGGGGGCGGCGCTTGTCTCCATCCTTTCCAAGGAAGCGATGTACCGCTACGTGCACATTACCGCGCAGCGCATCCACTCCGAAGCCTTCGAGGCCGATGCCTGGCACCATCGCAGCGACGCCCTCTCTTCCATCGGCGCCCTCGCAGGTATCGGAGCCACCATGCTTGGCTTCCCCGCCGGCGACTGCCTTGCCTCTATCGTCATCTGCGCCTTCATCCTGAAAGCAGCATGGGACATAGTCAAAAACGCCATCGACAACATGGTCGATACCCCTTGCAGCCCTGAAACCGAGCAGGCTATCTTGGAAGTGGCCCGATCCCAGGAAGGCGTTGTCCGCGTCGACGGGTTGATGACGCGCCGCTTCGGCAACCGTGCTTATGTGGACCTGGAGATTGCCGTCGACCCGTACCTGACGGTTCTGGAAGCGCACGAGATTGCCCAGAAAGTCCAT
>SFII01000206.1 GCA_004555335.1 Coriobacteriaceae bacterium
CGCTCAAAGAAGGAGAACCTTCAATTGATGCCGGGCGCGCCGGAGCTGTTCGATTTGCTGGTGGAACGGGGGATTCCCTTTGCGCTGGCGACGGCCTCGCCCATCGAGAACGTGGAATTTTACCTCAACGATCTGGGCCTGAAGAAGTGGTTCACGATGGATCGCATCGTCTACGACCAGGGCATCCTGCCCAGCAAGCCCGATCCTGCCTTCTATCTGGAGGCGGCGAAGTGCATCGGCGTCGATCCGAAGGACTGCATCATCGCCGAGGATTCCATCACCGGAATCGGCGCAGCGATCAACGCCGGAGCCGGGCGCATCGTGGCCATCGACCGCAGCGTGTCGAGGGAATGGCTGGAAGCAAGGAAGAATGCCGGGCAGATTCATGCCATCGTGCACGATTTCTGTGGTTTCGAACGATTTTTGTGACACATAACAGAAAAACAACTCCACATTCGGCAAAGTTTATGCTATAATAACCGTGTATGATAATACAGCGCGGTTTGCGCATTTGTGCCCGGTCTCCGGGCGATGAAAAAGGAGGAAGAACCATGCAATATTCCCGCGAAGTTGAGGAAATGGTATGCGTTGCCAAGGGCCCCAATCACGGCCCGGCGCCGATCCCGGAAGAGGGTCAGTGGGTTCAGGCCAAGGAAATCAAGGACATTTCCGGCTTCACCCACGGCATTGGCTGGTGCGCTCCCCAGCAGGGCACCTGCAAGCTGTCCCTGAACATCAAGAAGGGCATCATCGAAGAGGCCCTGGTTGAGACCATCGGCTGCTCCGGCATGACCCACTCCGCCGCCATGGCCAGCGAGATCCTGCCCGGCAAGACCATCCTCGAGGCGCTCAACACCGACCTGGTGTGCGACGCCATCAACACCGCCATGCGCGAGCTGTTCCTGCAGGTCGTCTATGGCCGCACGCAGTCCGCTTTCTCCGACGACGGCCTGGTCATCGGCGCCGGTCTGGAGGATCTGGGCAAGGGCCTGCGCTCTCAGGTTGGCACCATGTACGGCACCAAGGACAAGGGCACCCGCTATCTGGAGATGGCCGAGGGCTACGTCCTGCAGATGGCGCTGGACAAGGACAACCAGGTTTGCGGCTACAAGTTCCTCTCCCTGGGCAAGATGATGGACGCCATCAAGAAGGGCATGTCCCCCAACGAGGCCTACGAGAAGAACATCGGCACCTACGGCCGCTTCAAGGCCGAGGACGGCGCCGTCGCCTGGATCGACCCGCGCAAGCAGTAATAGGAGGTGTGCATAATGGCTCTGTTTGAAGGATATGAAAGACGCATCCCCCAGCTCCAGCCCGTTCTCGATAAGTACGGCTTCAAGGATTTTGAGGAGCTGAAGGCCTACAACAACTCCAAGGGCGTTGATGCATACAAGATCGTCGAAGGCATCCAGCCCATCGCTTTCGAGAACGCCAAGTGGGCCTACGAGCTCGGCGCTGCCATCGCTCTGAAGAAGGGCGTCAAGACCGCCGCTGAGGCCGCCACCTGCATCGGCGAGGGCCTGCAGGCCTTCTGCATCCCCGGCTCCGTCGCGGACCAGCGCCAGGTCGGCATCGGCCACGGCAATCTGGGCGCGATGCTGCTGAGCGAGGAGACCGAGTGCTTCTGCTTCCTGGCCGGCCACGAGTCCTTCGCCGCCGCTGAGGGCGCAATCGGCATCGCCCGCAATGCCAACAAGGTGCGCAAGAACCCCCTGCGCGTCATCCTGAACGGCCTGGGCAAGGACGCCGCCATGATCATCTCCCGCATCAACGGCTTCACCTATGTGCAGACCAAGTATGACTACCTCGGCCACGACGTCAAGGAAGATCATGCCCTGACCATCGTCAGCGAGACCGCTTACTCCGACGGCGAGCGCGCGAAGGTTCGCTGCTACGGCGCGGACGACGTCCGCGAGGGCGTTGCCATCATGTGGCACGAGAACGTCGGCGTTTCCATCACCGGCAACTCCACCAACCCCACCCGCTTCCAGCATCCCACCGCGGGCACCTATAAGAAGGAAATGACCGAGGCCGGCAAGAAGTACTTCTCCGTGGCCTCCGGTGGCGGCACTGGCCGTACCCTGCATCCCGACAACATGGCCGCCGGCCCCGCCTCCTACGGCATGACCGACACCATGGGCCGCATGCACTCCGACGCCCAGTTCGCAGGTTCCTCCTCCGTCCCGGCGCACG
>SFII01000042.1 GCA_004555335.1 Coriobacteriaceae bacterium
CAGTCGTAATAAGGAGCAAAAACAGGTAAGGAGATTCCCATGGGACGCCCCAAAGGAAGCAAGAACAAGCCTAAGGTAATCGATGCAAGCGCCCGCATCGCCGAAATCGATCGCGAGGTCGAAAACTACGCAGCGCAGGTTGTCGAACTCGAAGATCAGATCGCACAGACCGCAAGCATCCTCTCCGAACAGAAGGCGAGCCTGCGTGCAGTCACCCGCACCATCAAGAACCTGGAAAAGGAAAAGGCGAACCTGCAGGATGCTGCCGAAAAGCAGCAACGCGAACAGGAAGCCCGTCGCCTGGTAGACTCCTTCCTGGACAGCGGCAATTCCCTGGACGATCTGAAAAGGCTGCTTTCCTAATTGCAGAAGCACAATCCCTGCCGCAGCATCCGTTGCGGCAGGTTCATTTTGCCCTGGTTAATCTACCGGGGCTTTTCTTTTTCCCTTCGGTATCCGCGCTTTTCGCCACCTCGCACCCATCGCCCCCTGCGTAATCAGGATAATCAGCAGAAGATTATGCGCGCTCTCGCCAAGCAATCACCCTTTATAAACCGGGTGTTTATCCCATCTTCCACCCGTACCTTCCTGGCAGCATCAACCCGCCGTCGCAGGATATGGAGTCCTTTTGGGTTTCTTCTGTCGAGGAAATAGTTTCGCTTTGAAGAGACGGCAGACATTTTGCAGCGTGATTATGCAGAAATCGAAAGATCCGTAAAGCTGCGATAGCCTGGTGTTGCGGGGGCGAATCCCACATCGCCCCGCACCGCCATCAAGATAACGAAACGAAAGGACCTACGATGAAGAAAGGCAAAAGAAGACTCAGCGCGCCGTTAATCGCTGCTGGGGCGACTGCCGTTGCCCTCGCGTCAGTAGCGATTCCCAACGCGTACGTTATCGGCTCCACCCATTCCCGCATGTTCCCGCGCGACCTGAAGGGCCTTGCCCTGGAAATGTACGAGCACGGAAAATTCGATTGCATCATGGTACTGGGCGCGCGCGTATACCAGAACGGCAACTGCTCGAAGATGCTCGCCCGACGCCTTGATGTGGCTATCGCCGCCTATCATGCAGGCGCATCGAGCACCCTGGTCATGAGCGGCTCGAACACCGAAGACAGCAACTGGGAAACCGACCGCATGCGCGACTATGCACTGCGACGCGGCATCCCCAAAGAAGCGATCACCTGCGACGAAAGGGGTTTCGATACCTATTCGAGCATGGAATTCGCCAAGCGCAACTGGCCGGGAGGACGCATCCTCATCGCATCGCAGCCATTCCATCTGCCCCGTGCCATCATGTGCGCCCGCTCCATGGGATTGGACGCATGCGGAGTGGAAGCGGGATACGGCAAGCTCAGGCATCGCGTGAAAAGCAATGCGCGCGAAGTGCTCGCACGACCCAAGGATCTGGCAAAGACCAGCTTTAAGAAGTGATCAGCCCTGAAAACGCAGCATGAACGCACCACGCATCGGACATGGCTGCAAAGCCCTGCCCGAAAAGCGGAACCGCAGCACGCACGCAATACCAACGGAGCATTGACACGACCGAAACGAACCATCACCGCACCACAGGGGTTGACGATACGAAGGGCCGCCCAGCCAGGCGGCCCTTTTGCATATGAAATTATTACACTGCCACAGCAACGCTTTCCGGGATATAGGACAGAATGTGTGTCCCCTTATGGGGCGTCACCCCAGGTGACGCCCCTTTTTCGTGCCGTTTAAAAATCCAGGGGAATTTAAGCTATAGGACAGAATGTGTGTCCGATCGTTGACGTTTGGCCTGGTCAGACCCCACAAATAAGGCGTTTAAACCGTCTGTTCCGAAGGGTCTGCGATGAAGCACAGGGTCTGCGCCGTCTGCGGCGCCAAGCTCAAGAAGAACGGGTTCACGAGCGCCGGGAGGCAGAGGTGGAGGTGCACGTCGTGCGGCGGTTCGTCCGTCGTCAGGTACAGCACCGACAGGGCCGATCTCGAGGCCTTCCTGGGATGGCTGCTGGGCAAAGAGACCATGCGCTCGATGCCCGGCGGCGGCAGGGGCTTCAGGCGCCGCACCGAGAGGTTCTGGAGGATATGGCCCATGCCCGAGTGCGTCGACGAGGTCCACAGGGTCGTCTTCGTCGACGGCATATACCTCGCCAGGGACCTCGTCGTCCTCATCGCGCGGAGCGAGGGGCACGTGCTCTCCTGGCATATGGCGAGAGCCGAGACGAAGGCGGCGTGGTCGGCGCTGCTCTCCAAGATCGCCCCACCCGAGATGGTGGTCACCGACGGGGGCTCCGGATTCGCCGGCGCAGTTGCGGAGGTGTGGCCGCAAACCATGGTTCAGCGATGCCTTTGGCATGCTTTCTCCCAGGTGAACAGGCACACGACCAGCAGGCCGAGGCTGAGGGCGGGGATCGAGCTGAGGGGGCTGGCCGTCGACCTTATGCACGTTGAGACCCTGAGGGAGGCCGAGCAGTGGCGCGACCGCTTCATGGAATGGTGCGCGTTCTGGTCCGATTTCCTGGAGGAGAAGACCTATGTCGACGGTCGGGCCGAGTACACGCACGAGCGGCTCAGGGCCGCCAGGAGGGGCTTGGCGACGCTCCTGAACAGGGACCTGCTATTCACCTACCTGCGCCCGGAGCTCGCTGCGGAGGCCCCGATGCCGAGGCACAACAACCATTCCGAGAGCACCAACAGGCAGCTCAGGGACCTCATGCGCAACCACCAGGGAATGCCGCTGGACCACAGGATAAAGGCGGTCTACTGGTGGTGCTACATGCACACGGAGCATCCCCTGCCCCCGGATCTGATACTCGAGCGGATGCCGACGGACGACGATATCGACGTCCTGAAGGCGATATACGGGCCGAAGGCGTCGGGTCGATTTCGCATGCGCTTTCGACGCAAAGAACCACGAGTAGATATATTTCCCCTCGCGGGCCCTGATGTCGAAATACGCAATCTTACAACTCCCCTTTCGAGGTAAGATGCCAACCATTGCAATGCGGGCATTTGTAACAACGCAAGCCACGTCTCCCATATTCCTCGCACGAACGGATCGCGTCTTCCGCCTCCATACGCGAGGCATAGCGGTTCTTCGACTCGCAGGCTTTCCTGCGCAGCGCCGCATCCTTTTCCTGCGCACGCTTGTCGCGCAGGGCCTCTTCCTTGGCGAATAGATCGTCCATTCCGCCCAGACCCGCCTTGAACCGCGCGATCTGCTTGGCCTTCGCCGAACCCTTCCTGCTGCCCACGGCATCCCTTTCCCTGCATTCGGGGCAAACCCCATACGAAACCGCCCTATCCGGATTCGGATAGGGCGGAAACTCTCATCCAATAGGGATTATTCTACAAACCGCTTGCGATTACAGGCCGTTCTTCACGTTTTCAGCGGCCATTTCGCGCAGCTTGAACTTCTGGATCTTCATGGACGGGGTCATGGGGAACTCATCGATGAACCAGACGCGCTTGGGCACCTTATAACGGGCGATACGGGGAATGGCGAACTCGCGCACATCCGCTTCGGTCATATCCTCGTAACCGGGACGGGTGCGCACGAAAGCGCCTACGATCTCGCCGTATTTCTCGTCGGGAATACCCACAACCTGCGCATCGAGCACGCCCGGCATGGTAAGCAGGAAGTCCTCGATCTCCAGCGGATAGATATTCTCGCCGCCGCGGATGATCATGTCCTTGATGCGGCCGGTCACGCGATAGTAGCCCTCGTCATCCACATAGCCCACGTCGCCGGAATGCAGGTAGCCGTCCTTATCGATGGCTTCCGCGGTTGCCTCGGGCATCTTGTAATAACCCTTCATGACGTTATAGCCCTTGCAGCACAGCTCACCGTATTCGTAGGGCTTGCATACATGACCGTCATTGGGGTCGACCACGCGCACCAGGACGGGAGGATGCTTCTTGCCCACGGTCTCGCACTTGTGCGGGATATCGTCGTCAGCGCTGGTCTGGGTGAACACCGGACTGGTCTCGGTCAGGCCATAGCAGATGGTGATGTCCTTCATGTACATCTTCTCGACCACCTCGCGCATCAGCACGGGCGGGCAGGAACTGCCTGCCATGATGCCGGTACGCAGGCTGGTCAGATCGAAGCGGTCGAAGTCGGGGTGGTTCAGCTCGTTGATGTACATGGTGGGAACACCGTACACGGAAGTCGCGCGCTCCTTGTGGATCGCCTGCAGAACCAGGCCCGCGTCGAAGTCCTCCACGATGATCATGGTGGTGCGATGCGTCAGGCAGGCCATGACACCCAGCACGCAACCGAAGCAATGGAAGAACGGAACCGGCAGGGTCACGCGGTCGAAGGCGCTGTACTTCATGCCCTCGCCGATGTAGAAGCCGTCGTTCAGGATATTGCGATGCGTCAGCATGACGCCCTTGGGGCTGCCGGTAGTACCGCTGGTGTATTGCATCATCACGGTATCGGTGTTGCAGAAGTCCTTCTCCACCTCGTACAGGCGCTCTTCGGGGACATGCTGTCCCAACAAGATGAGCTCGGGCACGCTATAGCAGCCGCGGTGCTTTTCGGGGCCCATGTAGATGATGTGCTTCAGATGCGGGAAACGCTCGGAGTGGAAATGCCCTCGGGGGGACGTGAGCATTTCGGGAACCAGCTCATGCACGATATCCAGATAGTCGACATCGCGGTAGCGATCGATGATGCACAGGGCCTTCATGTCGGACTGTTCCAGCACATAGCCCACCTCATGGCCCTTGTACACGGGATTCACGGTAACCAGCACGACGCCGATCTTGGCGGTGGCGTACATGAAGGTCAACCAGTCGGGGATATTACGTGCCCAAACGCCCAGGTGATCGCCCGGCTCGAAGCCGATGGCCAGAAGGCCGCGGGCCAGATCGTCGGTACGCTGGTCGAAATCGCGATAGGTCCAGCGCAGGCCGCGGTCGGGATAGATCACGAACTCATGGTCGGGATCGACCGAAACCATGTCGCGGAAGTACGCACCGATCGTCTTTTCGGAATGCATGGGATAATTCTGCTCGCCTTCGAGTGCCTTGATCTCGGGTGCCTCGAAATCCATGATGTACTGACGACCGAAGCAATCGCGCTTGACATTGGGTTGGCCCTCGATGTCGAACAGCTCGATATTGTCTTTTTCGAAGTCCATAGGGATTTGCTCCAATTCGGGAATATAAGGGCCATAGATCGAAAGCTATGGCCCTAACGGGCTCCATTCACCCTTTCGGGTTCGCTTGCGGGAAAGCTCGCCGGCGCAACGCGGCAGCCGGGAGGGCTATCCTACATAGGGGTGTATACGACCGCCAGAAACTTCGCGTTCTGGTTGTCGTGCGCGCGCACCTGATGGGGCACGATGGAGTCGTAATAGATGCTCTCGCCGGGATGCAGCACGTAGATGTCCTTGCCGTATTCGATCTCGATGCAACCCTCCATGCCGTAGAGCCATTCCTCGCCCTCATGGCTGACCAGCTTGTGATCGGTTTCACCGGAAGGGGTGACGGTGATGACGAAGGGGTCCATATGACGGCTGGGACGGCCTGCCGCCAGGCTGAAATAGCTCAGGTCACCGGCATCGGAGCTGGTGGCGAGGGACTTCACCCGGTTTACTTCTTCCATCTGGTCTGCATCGATATAGACGGGACCCAGGTTCTCGTCATCATCCATCAGGGTTCCCAAGCGCAAGCCCAGAGCGCGGGTGATCTTGATCAACGGTGCCAGGCTGGCAGGCAGGGTGCCCGCTTCCAGGCCTTCGATTACGGAGACATCGCATGCGCAGCGCTCTGCCAGCTCTGCGACGGACAGGTTGTGCGCCTCGCGCAGGGTCTTGATCTTCTGGCTGAGTTTCATTTCTGTGCTCATGTGATGGTCCACCTTTCCAAGGTATCGGAAAAACTGGCGGGGAAACGCCCCGCCTTCCTTCCCCCGCTCTCCAAAGCCTCGCGCACTGGCGCAAGCCTCTTCGAGCCGGCGCGCATACGCCCGGCCGATAGGAAAATCGAGGGATTCTGCGTAATTCATCAGCATACCGCCAACCACCCGCCTCGGGCACCAGAAGCCGGCAGAAAAGCCGCCGAGCAGGCAGACGGATGGCGAAAAAGCGGACCGGCCGGACATCCGGGGGCGGCAGACGCCGCCCCCGGCGGGAAGCGGGGCATCCACCGCACCGCTTACGGAACGCATCGGACTGTTCGCCGAGGCCAAATGGCCCCTCAATGGTGTAGAATGTGCAAGTTGCAAGAAAATTGCCAGAATCAGCACGTATTTCAATTATCGGGAGGCAACCATGTTCGAGCCGGACTACAAAGAAGTATGCGGACGCATTCGCACGCTCCGCGAAGACATGGACATCACCATGCAGGAAATGGCAGAGGCAACCGGACGCACCGTTGCTGAATACGCAGCCCAGGAATCCGGTGAAACCGACCCCTCCTTCACTTTCCTGCACCTATGCGCAAGGCGTTTCGGCGTAGACGTCGTCGAGCTGCTCACCGGCGAGGCACCCCATCTGACGGGCTATTCCCTCACCCGCGCAAACGACGGCCTTCAGATCCATAGGCGCGAAAGCTTCCAGTACCTGCACAAGGCGCCCTTCTTCAAGAACCGCTTCGCGGAACCCTTCCTGGTCGAAACCCCCATGGAAACCGAAGAAGACGCCAAGGGCCCCCTGCATCTTTCCCGCCACGAAGGCCAGGAAATCGACTATATCCTGGAAGGACGCATGCGCTTCCAGTACGAGGATCACGAAGAGATCCTGGAAGCCGGCGACCTGATCATGTACGACTCCGGTCGCGGCCACGGCATGGTGGCACTCGACGGCAAGCCGTGCAAAATCCTCGCATTCGTCATGTCCCCTGAACAGAGCATTATCTAGGCGTTGCCGGATCGCATCGCCTAGGAATCGAAGCTCGACGAGCATCTGACAGCGCCTAAAACCCCAAAAGTCTGTATCAGTTCTGGTGCAGTTGTTTTGCTGCGCTCTCAAACAAGTAAGAGGATATAACCAACATGAGGAACATCAATCTCCGTTTCGTAACCGAGGAATACAACGACGAAGGCATGCTCACGTCCTTCACCCCCCACGTACCCGCCAACTTCAATTTCGGATACGACGTGGTCGACGACATCGCCATGAATGACCCGGACCGCCGTGCGATGATCTGGTGCAACCCCGAAGGCGAAGAGCACGTATTCACCTTTGCGGACATGAAGAAATGGTCCGATAAGACCGCCAACTACCTGGCGGAAAACGGCGTGGGCAAGGGAGACTTCGTCATGGTCATCCTGCGACGCCATTACCAGTTCTGGTTCGTTGCCACCGCACTCGCCAAGCTGGGTGCCGTCATGGTTCCCGCAACCTTCATGCTGAAGGAACACGACCTGGAATACCGCCTGAACGGCGCCTCCATCAAGGCCATCGTCGCCACTTCCGTCGGCGACATCGCGCAGATCTGCGACAACGTCGTAGGCCAGTGCGAAAGCGTCGAGAAGCTGTTCTTGGTCAACGGAGCAGGCGGCGGCCTGACCCCCGTGGACGAGGCGGGCAACTTGGTCATCCCCGAAGGCGCGCTTCTGGGCGAGGCGCTCTCCGGCGAGCAGGGCATCTGCGCGGCACCGATCGAGCGCGAGGGCTGGCTGGACTTCAATACCGGCGTGCTCAACGCATCGGCCGACTTCGAACGACGCGACACCCTGGCCGCAGATCCCATGCTCATGTACTTCAGCTCCGGTACTTCCGGCAACCCCAAGATGGTCCTGCACAACTCCGGTTATGCGATCGCCCATCTCATGACCGCTAAGCATTGGCACAATGTGCGCCCCGACGGCATCCACTTCACCATCGCCGACACCGGCTGGGGCAAGGCGGTTTGGGGCAAGTACTACGGCCAGTGGCTCATGGAAGCCTGCGTGCTCACCTATGACTTCGACCGCTTCCACCCCGAAGAGATCCTGTCCCTGATTTCCAAGTACCAGGTCACCACCTTGTGCTGCCCGCCCACCATGTACAGGCTCATGATGCAGACCGACTTCGACAACTTCGACCTGTCTTCCCTGGAATACTCCACCACCGCGGGCGAGGCCCTGAACCCCGACCTGTTCGACTTCTGGAAAGAGCATACCGGCCTGACCATCTTCGAGGGCTTCGGCCAGACCGAAACCCCCATCACCGTGGGCAATCTGACCGGATCCACCCCGCAGGCGGGATCCATGGGCAAGCCCGTCCCCATGTACTACACCCGTAT
Source organism: Coriobacteriaceae bacterium (assembly GCA_004555335.1). Lineage (GTDB taxonomy): Bacteria > Actinomycetota > Coriobacteriia > Coriobacteriales > Eggerthellaceae > W1P20-047. The sequence continues at coordinate 8,229 of SFII01000042.1, forward strand.
CCTGCGCGAAGACGGATCCCTGTGCGCTCCCGGCGAAACCGGCGAGATCTGCATCAGCATGGAGCACAACCACGCCGGCATCATGATGGAGTACTACCGCAACCCCGAAAAGACCGCGGAGGCCATCTACGACGGCTGGTACCACACCGGCGACACCGCCTGGTTCGACGAGAACGGCAACTACTGGTACGTCGGCCGCAACGACGACGTCATCAAGTCGAGCGGCTACCGCATCGGACCCTTCGAAATCGAATCCGTCCTGCTCGAGCATGATGCCGTGCGCGAATGCGCCGTCACCGGCGTACCCGACCCCGTCCGCGGCAAGGCGGTTAAGGCCACCATCGTGCTCGCCGACGGATACAAGCCCAGCGAAGCGCTCACCAAGGAGCTGCAGAAGTGGGTCAAGAAGCAGACGGCCCCCTACAAGTACCCCCGCGTCGTCGACTACGTTGACGCCCTGCCCCGCACCGTCAACGGCAAGATCCGCCGCGCGGTCATCGCGAAGGCCGACGCCGAAGCGGCGAGCGTGCAGGAGACCGCGAAGAAGAACCTCAAGGAAGGTCTGATTTAATGACGGGCAGCTTCGCACTGCAGCACCTCTTCGAAGAGGCCCCCGTCTGCGTGATCGCAGGCCATTACGGCGTTGGCAAGACCAACGCCGCCTTGAACCTGGCAGCCGATGCCGCGGATGCAGGGTATCAGGTCACGTTGGTGGACCTTGATGTGGTCAATCCCTACTTCCGCAGCAGCGAATACGCCGAGGAAATGGAAGCACGGGGCATACGCGTCGTATGCCCCGTTTTCGCACGGTCCGGATCGAACCTGGACGTCCCCAGCCTTTCGCCCCTGGTGGGTCCCGCCATCCTTGCAGCGCAGGCGGATTTCTCCAAAGGCGGGAAACAGCGCGTGATCATCGATGCAGGCGGGGACGATGCAGGAGCCACCGCCGTTGGCCGCTATTCCGGCGACATCGCAAACGCGCCCTACCGCATGCTCTACGTGGTCAACCGCTACCGCAACCTCACCCAAGACCCGCAGGAGGCCTTGCAGGTGCTTGCCGAAATCGAACAGGCATCCCACCTGAAAGCGGGCGCGGTGCTGGGCAATTCCCACATGCAGGCGCAAACCACGCTCGAAACCGTGGAAAACGCCCTGGGCTTCACCCGCAACCTCGCCGAAGCCGCGGAATTGCCGATCGAAGCGGTCACCCTGCCGCGCGAATGCCATACCCCGACGCTCACCGCAGAGCACCCCGCCTTCGAAGGGCTGAGGCTGTATCCTGTACGAATGATCGTGAAAACCCCCTGGGAGCGCTGCTCCCTCTAGGGTTCCGATAAGTAAGGAGAGAAGATCCCATGGCAAGAATCGAAGTGGATCAGGGCTTCTGCAAGGGCTGCGGCCTTTGCACCGATGTATGCCCCAAGAACATCCTCGAGCTTGATGCCGCCACGCTGAATGCAAAGGGCTATCACCCCGCGCACTGCATCGACCAGTCCCAGTGCATCGGCTGCGCCAACTGCGCACTGATGTGCCCCGACGTGGCGATTAAGGTTTGGAGGTAATCATGGCTGAGAAAGTACTCATGAAGGGCAACGAAGCCCTTGCGGAAAGCGCCGTACGCGCCGGATGCCGTTACTTCTTCGGATATCCCATCACCCCGCAGACCGAGCTAGCTGCATACATGTCCAAGGTCATGCCGAAGATCGGCGGCACCTACCTGCAGGCCGAAAGCGAAGTCGCTGCCATCAACATGGTCTACGGCGCTTCCGCCGCGGGCGCCCGCGTCATGACCTCCAGCTCCTCCCCCGGCATCTCGCTGAAGTCCGAGGGCATCTCCTACATGGCCGGCGCCGATCTGCCGGGCGTCATCATCAACGTCCAGCGTGGCGGCCCGGGCCTGGGCGGCATCCAGCCCAGCCAGTCCGACTATTGGCAGGCGACCCGCGCAACCGGCCACGGCGACTTCCAGATCATCGTCTACGCCCCCAGCACCGTGCAGGAGATGGCGGACCTGGCATACCAGGCCTTCGATGTCGCCGACAAGTACCGCGTCCCCGTCATGATCCTGGCAGACGGCATGCTCGGCCAGATGATGGAACCCGTCGAGCTGCCCGAAGCGCGCGATTTGGCAAGCCTGCCCGAAAAACCCTGGGCTACCTGCGGGCACGGCCATAAGCGCCCCCACAACATCGCCAACTCCCTGTATCTGACGGCAGACAAGCTGGAAGAGCTGAACATCGAACGCTACAAGCGCTACGACGTTATCAAGGAGCAGGAACAGAAGGCGGAAACCTTCATGACCGAAGATGCCGAATACGTGGTCGTGGCCTTCGGCGCGTCTGCCCGTGTGGCCCACAGCGCCGTCGTCGCGGCACGCGAGGAAGGCATCAAGGCCGGCCTGCTGCGCCCTGTGACCCTGTGGCCCTTCCCCGCCAAGGCGATCAAGGAAACCATCCCCACGGCAAAGGCCTACCTCACCGTGGAAATGAACATGGGCCAGATGGTGGACGACGTGCGCCTGGTTGTGAACGGCCGTCGCCCGGTAAGCTTCTACGGACGCACCGGCGGCGTCATCCCCACCCCCGCCGAAGTACTGGACCAGCTGCGCCAGCTGAGTGGAAAGGCAGGTGAATAGCATGGAAAAGGAAGAGAAGGTCGTATACGAGCGTCCTCACGCACTCCTCCCCGTCGTCACCAATTATTGCCCGGGCTGCCCTCACGGCATCGTGAACCGCCTGGTTGCCGAAGTCATGGATGAGCTCGACATCGAAGGCAAGACCGTGGGCGTCGCACCCGTCGGCTGCTCCGTCATGGCCTACGACTTCTTCGGATGCGACATGATCGAAGCCGCCCATGGCCGTGCTCCCGCAGTTGCCACCGCAGTAAAGCGCGTCCACCCCGACAACGTGGTCTTCTCCTATCAGGGCGATGGCGACCTCGCCAGCATCGGCATGGCGGAAACCGTGCATGCGGCTACCCGCGGCGAAAAGATCACCGTCATCTTCATCAACAACGCCATCTACGGCATGACCGGCGGTCAGATGGCGCCCACCTCGCTGCCCAACATGGTCACCCAGACCTCCCCGTACGGCCGTGATGTGGAAAGCGCCGGCTTCCCTGTGCGCGTGTGCGAGCTGCTCAGCACCTTGGACGGCGTCGCATACCTGGAACGCGTCACCGTCGACACCCCCAAGAACGTCCGTGCCGCGAAGAAGGCCATCAAGAAGGCCTTCCAGACCCAGATCGACGGCGTGGGCTATTCCATGGTCGAGGTAGTGTCCACGTGCCCCACCAATTGGGGTCTGACTCCTCAGAAGTCCTTCGAGTGGATGCGCGAGAACATGCTGCCCTACTACCCGCTGGGCGTATACAAGGACGTTGTGGCAGACGGCTTCGCAACCGCGGCGGAAGCCGCTGCGGCACGTGCGGCAGACTGCCCCATCGCACAGCAGAAGAAGGAGGCTTAAACCCATGGGCAAGACGATGAACACCGTACTCGCCGGCTTCGGCGGCCAGGGCGTCCTGTTCGCGGGCAAGGTCATGGCCTATGCCGGCTTGATCGAGGAGCGCGAGGTTTCCTGGCTCCCCTCCTACGGCCCCGAAATGCGCGGCGGCACCGCGAACTGCAGCGTCTGCCTTTCCGACGACCCCATCGGATCGCCCCTGGTTGTCACCCCTGACGCACTGGTGGCCATGAACCAGCCTTCCCTGGACAAGTTCGTGGACAAGGTGCGCGAAGGCGGCATCATCGTTGCGGACTCCACCCTGGTTCCCAACATCCCCGACGTTCCCGGCGTGAAGATCGTGGCAATCCCCGCAACTGAGATTGCCGAACAGAACGGGCTCAAGGGCCTGGGCAACATCGTGCTTATCGGCAAGCTGTTCGAGGAAACCGGCTTCTGCAGGGAAGAAACCCTGGAAGCCGCAATCACCAAGTGCGTACCCGCCCGCCACATCAAGAAACTGCCGTTGAACATGCAGGCAGTGGAGCTTGGCCGCAAGGCATAAAGAAACAGCAGAAAGGGGTGCTCATGCACCCCTTTCTCATTTGCGCTAAACAGCTATTCGGTCCTCAAGATGCAAGTTTCGGGATATTTCCAAAGAAGCCAAAGCCCTGCTTTCAAAATAGTTTAACCAAAACCGTATGATTACTTCCAATTCTCAACTCAGAGCAATACCAATCCATCACCGTTCAGG
>SFII01000043.1 GCA_004555335.1 Coriobacteriaceae bacterium
AACTATCGAAAGGTCGCTTGAAAGCTTACGGAATGCTAACGCGTTCCCGAAGATTCCGAAAAAATACGGAACCCCCTACAGTGCTTTTACGAGCATATCCAATGCCGCTGCAGCAGACTGGATACGAACCTGCTCGCGGTCGCCTTTGAAATGATGCAACTCGGCATGTTCCCCGTCACGGGTGGATACGCCGATCCACACGGTTCCCACAGGCTTGCCGGGCACACCACCGGAAGGACCGGCAATGCCGGTGATGGAAACGGCTGCATCGCAGGCAAGGCGATTCCTTACCCCAGCTGCCATTTCGCAGGCCGTCTGGCTGCTTACCGCACCGAATTCGTCGAGGGTTGATTGGGAAACGCCCAAGACCTGATGCTTAACCTGGTTGGAATAGCTCACCACCGTTCCCTCCAGGGTATCCGATGCCCCGGGAACCGAGGTAAGTGCCTGCGCAACCATGCCGCCGGTGCAGCTTTCCGCAGTCGCGATCTTCAGCTGCTTGGATACTGCGGTTTCAATGGCCAACTGCGCCTTGGAAACAAGCTGTTCGCGGTCGATGATTTCGGCGCTAGTGCTATCGGTTTCTTTCGCGGGAGATTCACCGAAACCCAGCAGATGCTTGGATTTCGCGATGTAATCAACCATGGAAACGATGGTCAGCACTACCGCGATAATCATGATGAACCAGCTGAAAGCCACAAGCTGTCCGTGGGTAAGAGGGATGTTCTCGTACACGACCGGCGCATTCATGATGATGAACAGCGTGATGGCAACCATGGTGAAGGCGGTTTTGGCCTTACCGTACCAGCTGGCTGCAATGACAACCTGTTCTTTGGCCGCGAGCATACGGATACCGGATACGATGAACTCGCGGGCAAGGATGACAATCGCAATCCAAGAAGGAAGCACGCCGGTTTCAACCAAGGCGAGCATGGCGGAAGCAACCAGGATCTTGTCGGCAAGGGGATCCATGAATTTGCCGAAGTCCGTAACCTCGTTCCTGCTGCGGGCAAGATAACCATCCAAAGTATCGGTGACGGACAGGATGACGAATACCACTGCGGCGATGATGGGTTGCCATAAGTGACCATTATCCCAACCGAGCCAACTTACCCATGGGGCAAGCATGATGAATACCAGAACGGGGATAAATGCGATTCTGACCATGGTCACGACATTCGCTGCAGTCATCAATTGTTCAGAACCGCTGATCTTCTTTGCGTCCGACACGCTACCAGCCCTCCATCTCGTACATGAGCGAATCATGGATCCGAACGCGAACCACGTCACCGGGTTCGCCTTGGCTCAGATACACAACGCCGTCCACTTCAGGAGCCTGGCACATCGCTCGGCCATAGATCTGGCCGTCTTCTTCCGTTCCTAACACGAGCACATCAAGATCTTCCCCAACCCTTTGGCGAACCAGGGACTCGGAAATACGGTCGCAGAGATCGCGGATCATCTGTGCTCGATCGACTTTTTCCTGCTCATCGATTTGACCGGGCAGGGTGGCAGCGCGGGTGCCCTCTTCTTGCGAATACGGGAAAACGCCCACATAATCCAACTGGACTTCTTCCAGAAAATCGCAGAGGAGCTCGAACTGCTCTTGGGTTTCGCCGGGGAAACCCGCGATAAGGGTGGTGCGCAGCACGATATCGGGAATTTGCGAACGCAACTTATCGATGAGCTGGACAAATTCCTCGTAAGAGCCACGACGGTTCATGGAGCGCAGAATCTGCGGATCGACATGCTGGAAGGGGATATCCAGATAGGAGCACACATTTTCGTGGGTGCGGATGCATTCGATAAGCTCGTCGGTTACTCCTTCGGGTTCCAGGTACATGACGCGGAACCAAGTGCCCGTGAACTCGTCTGCAAGCTTCCCCAACAGCCAGGCAAGCGTTTGTTCCTGGGAGAATTCCTCTCCCCACCTACCGGTATCTTGGGCAATGAGCACGATTTCCTTCACCCCGCGGCTCACCTGCAAAGCAACTTCGCTGCAGATGCTTTCATAAGTGAAGCTGCCATAGGGCCCGCGGATGTAGGGAATGGCGCAGAAGCTGCAGAACCTATCGCAACCATCGGAGATCTTCACATAGGCGCTCGGGCTATCTGCGGCAACGAGCTTAGAAACGTCGGGTATGGGCATGCAGGATCGCGCTTTTTCGGGGAAAAGGGAAAAGACGATTTCAACTATATCGTCTTCCTTGCTGCAGGGTACGAAGGTTTTTACTTCCTGCAGGGATTCGGAAAGATCTTCCCCATAGCGAGCCGGCATGCAACCGGCGACGATCACTCGGGAATCGCCGCCGGCCACATTGGGCATATCGAGCATGTCGAAAATCATTTCCAGGCTTTCTTCGGTTGCAGCCTGGATGAACGAACAAGTATTGACGATGATCGCGTCTGCCGAAGCGGGATCATCGACGATTTTGACTCCCGCTGCGAGCAGGCGCTCGCTCATCTTTGCGGAGTCGACCTCGTTCTTCGCGCAGCCCATCGTTATGATGTGCGCGCGAATCGAAGTAGATGATGGTTCCACGATAACCTCTTAGCGATAATTCTCAAACTGCAGAGGCTGGCCGTAATCCTTACTCTTCACGAAGGCGATGACTTCCTGAAGGGTGTCGCGCGAAGCGCTGGAAACGCGCAGCTTGTCCTGCTCGATTTGTACTTTGGCCTTGAACTTCTGGGCCTTGATGTCCTTATTGATGACTCCCGCGGTCTCGCGGTCGATACCTTCGACGATGGAGCCCACGCAGCGGACCATACCGCCGGAAGCGTTTTCGTTATTGCCCCACTTGACGGCGGTCATATCGATGCCGCGCTTGAACAGCTTGCTGCTGATGATGTCCTTGATCTGTCCGACTACGAAATCGGCGGGGGCTACGATGGTAAGGGTCTTCTTAGCCTTATCGAGATCGATGGAAGAACCGGAGTCTTTCAGGTCGTAGCGCTGGGCGAGTTCTTTCTTCGCCTGTCCATATGCGTTGTCGACTTCCTGCATATCGACACTGGATACGATGTCGAAACTGGATTCTTTCGCCATGGTCTCCTCCTTTACTGAAAACACACTATCCTTAATTATACCAAAGAAAACGCCCCCGCAGAAACGGGGGCGTTTGAGCCTCGTCCGGCTTTATCAAAGCCCGATTACAATCCGTCGGTCGTTGCGCTGCCGGATGCCTCATCGGTATAACCGGCGCCATTATCGACGGTACCCGCATCATTAGTGTATGTACCCTGGTCGGCAGCGGGAACTTCGGGCTCGGCCGAGTTGGTTCCTGCATCGACCGCAGTATCACCGGTGCTGGAGGTATCAGCCTGGGTATCGACAGAATCCGAAGTGCTTTCAGAAGAAGAGCTGCTGCTATCGGAAGAAGCGGAGTTGCTGGAGCTGCTGGAGGAGTTGGAAGACTTCACGCCGTTTTCCTTTTCCCATTCGCTCAGGTAATCAGCGAAGGAGAAGGTCATATCTACAAGGCCGTTGGCATTGGTTTCGAGTTCCTGCTCTTCGCCATCGATGTAGACATGAACACCATCGGCGGTTGCTGCAACGAATTCCAGGTTGCCGGTTACCTCGAAGGAGTCCTTCTTCTCTCCCTTTACTTCTTCGGCCAGTTTCTGCTCGCCATCCACGTACACCTCAACCCAAGCGGTCGTTCCCTCGTCAACCTTGTATTCGACCTTCATGCTGGTAGGAGCCTTGGGGGTTTCCTTTGCGGTCTGGGTGGTCTGCTGAGTGCTGGTGTCCTTAGTGCTGTCGGCGTTATCCTTCTTTCCGCAACCGAATCCGAATGCAAGGATAATTACCAGCACGAGCACCAATGCACCTGCGATGATGCCAAGCTTGGCATTGCGGTTTGCGAGCAAGCCCTCGCTCCCTTCGCGAACACGGGAAGCGAAACCGGAAAGGGCGCCGGAAACGGAAGACAGCGGGCTGCGTTCTTCGTCTTCGTAGCCGTAATCCTCTTCAGCATCCATTTGGGGCTGGACGTCGTAGTCGTCATCGAAGCGGGTGCGGCGATACGGGCGATCTTCGCTGTCGAGGGGCCGGATCCTCTGGGTTGCAGTTCTTTCGCGATAATCGACGGGAGCGCCCAGGGGAGCATTCATGCGCTGGGTGGGGTCGCCGTCATGTCCGCCTGCGGGAGCGCGTCCTTCGCGGGCCTCGCGGGCGCGGCGGGCAGCGCGGGGTTCGCGGACGGCTTCACGTCTGCGCGGTGCTGAAGGACGGTCGGCGGCGATATGATCGTGGCCGGATTCGAAGCGTTCGTACTCGTCGTTATACATTGCTGCGAGTGCGGAAGGATCGAGTCCGACGAACTTGGCGTAGCCCATGACCATATTGCGCGCATAGCCATGAGGGGGCATGTTGGGGATGTCGCTGTTTTCGATTGCCTGCAGGATATCGGGACGTATACGCAGGCGTTCTGCAGCCTGGGAAAGCGACAAGCCCATACGCTTGCGTTCGTTGCGCAGAATGTCGCCGAAAAGACGCTGTTCCATTGCGTTGCTCCTTCGTTATTTCGAATCGTTCATTTCGAACGCTTTCAAAGTTTCCAATTCCAGTTCGTCAACGAGAACTTCACGGGGGCGGCTGCCATTAGGCGGACCCACGACCCCGATTTCCTCCAACATATCCATTATACGACCCGCTCGTGCATAGCCTATGGAGAGGCGGCGCTGAATATTTGATGTCGAGCCGAGTCCGCTTGACACGACGATTTCCGCAGCTTCCCAAATGAGGGGGTCAAGCGATCCGCCTCCCCTGCCGCCTGATCCGTCGGGTGCGGTCGAACCCATCTGGATGACGTTGGTGTTCAGGATTTCGTGATGGTATTCGGGTTCGCCCTGTTCCTTCAGGAAATCCACCACATCGTTGATTTCATCTTCGGAAATGAAGCATCCCTGCAGACGACGGGGTTTGGCGTATTCGGGGCATGACATGAGCATGTCGCCCTTGCCGATCAGATTTTCCGCACCGGTCTGGTCCAAGATGACGCGGCTGTCGATACCCGAAGCCACGTTGAAGGCGATGCGGTTGGTGATATTCGACTTGATAAGACCGGTTACGACGTTAGTGGAAGGCCTTTGCGTTGCGACGATCATATGGATGCCCGCAGCACGCGCGAGCTGGGCAAGGCGGCTGATCGAGAGCTCGACTTCCTTGCCCACGTTCATCATCAGGTCGGCAAGCTCATCGATGATGATGACCATATAGGGCACCTCTGCTGCAGGTTCGTCGCCGATCATCATGCCCGCTTGTGCCTTTGCATTGTATTGGCTGATGTTTCGAGCACCCACCTTGGAGAACACCTTCAAGCGGCGTTCCATTTCGGCAACCGCCCAGGAAAGGGCGCTTGCAGCCTCACGGCATTCGGTGACCACGGGTACGTACAGGTGCGGAATCCCGTTGTAGGGCGTGAACTCGACGCGCTTGGGGTCGATCATGATGAAGCGGACCTCGGCAGGGGTTGCGTTCATCAGGATCGACATGATCATGCCGTTGATGGAGACGGACTTACCGGAACCGGTGGTGCCGCCAATGAGCAGGTGGGGCATATCCGCCAAATCGGCAACGATGCAATTGCCCTCGACGTCCTTGCCGATTGCCACCTGCAAGGGCCCGCGCTTGCCGAAGCTGGGTAGGATATCGCCCAAAAGCACGTTTTGGCGACGTACATTGGGCACCTCGATGCCCACATAATTAGTACCGGGCACAGGTGAGAAGATGCGCACGCCGGGCGCTGCGAGCGCGCGGGCGATGTCGTCCGTCAGGTTGGTGACCTTGCTCACGCGGATACCGGGAGGAAGGTCGATCTTGAACAGGGTTACGGTGGGGCCTGCAACCCAGTCGACCACCGTAGCGTCCACACCGAAATCCCCCAGGGTTTCCTGAAGAAGCTGGGCGGTTTCGCGCAGGATGGCGGCGCTTTCCCCGTCATCGAACTCCGGTTCGCTCACGTTGATGAGCGTGCGCGGGGGCAGCTCGAAATCCTCGGACGGATGCGGCATCGCCGTTGCCTGGGGAGCACGCCTGCTTCCCTGCGCGGCATCCTTCGCAGCGTTCGCGCGAGCCCCCAAGCGCCGGGTCATGGCCTTAGACTTTCCCGACTGCTTTCCCTGGCCTGCCAAAGGCTGCGTGATGTGCTGGGAATTCGCAGCACCAGAAAGGGGCAGCTTCTGGGTTGCCTGCTCGTCGCGGGCATGATCGAGCGGTTGGGTGAGCACACGGGACCTGCCGGCACTCCCCTTCCCCGCTGTCGAAGCTGAGGCGCCTGCATTATCGGGAACGGGAAGGTATTCGGGCGCAGGGGCAACATCCAGTTCGCGTTCGCGACGCAGATTCTGAAGCTGGAGCTGCTTGACCTTTTCGACGATAGCGGTAACCGAAAAGCCGACGATGATGAGCGATATGATCATCAAGCCGATGACGATGATGGTGCCGATGGGTTTGCCCAAAAGCGAGTAGAGTACCCAGGCGAAAGCGGCACCGATATAGCCGCCCTGCGCAGCCACCTTTTCAGGTTGGAACAAATGCTGCAGGTTGCCTTGGGCGATACCGGGCGTGTAGAGCGCGAACATGATGAGCAGGCACAGGAAGAACAGCATCAGGCCCAGCGCCACCCTGACGGGCGAGTAGCTTTCATTGGTGCGCACGATCAAGGCTGCCGCAACGAGCAGCATGAAAAAGGGGAACAGATAGCACCCGATGCCGAACAGCAGATGCAGCCCATTCGATGCCATGACGCTCAATACGCCCGAAGAGGGCATGATGGCGACCACGAAGAGCACGATCGCCAGAATCACGCAGGCAACACCGGCGATATCGCGTTTCGAACGATCATCAAGGATGGATTGGCGGCTCTGCGCTTGGGTATTAGAGGCTCGTTTCGCAGAAACGGCACTGCGCCCCTTCTTTGCGGAAGGGGCGGCAGCTTTCTTCTTCGGTGCGGTTTTTCCATTGGACTGGCGTGCCAAGGGAATCTCCTTCGAATCGATGAAACGGTTTGGGCCGGACCCGGCACCGCAAGGGCGCAAGATCCGGCAGAGTGACTACAGCTCGATAAGGCTCACGATGACCATGGGGCGCTGCTTGATGCGCGACCACAGGATACCGCGCAAGGTCTGGCGGCAGATCTTGATGCATTCATTCCGCTTGCCGCCGTCACGGAGCAGACGGTTGATTTCGCCGCGAACCGATGAGCGCATCTCGTCGATGAGCAGCTCGTGGTCGGAACCGGTGATGCCGTGCATCTCGATCTGGATGTCCCCGGCGATTTCCTTCTTCTTGGTGTCGATCGCCATCGCAACCGAAGCGAATCCGGTTGCTCCCAGGTTGCTGCGCTCATCCAAGACGTTTTGGTTGGTATCGCCGACGGAAAGTCCATCCACATAGACGATGCCGTGCTGGACGACCTCGCCCCTTACGATGCTGTCACCGGTCAGCTCCAAGGTGTCGCCATTGTCCATGATGAAGATGGAATCCTCGGGTACGCCGGTCTGTTCCGCCAAACGGGCATGGGCGCGCAGGTGGACCGCTTCGCCATGCACGGGCATGAAAGCCTTGGGTTTGACGATGGACAGCACCAGCTTGAGTTCTTCGGAACCCGCATGACCGGATACATGGACCTGGGCCCTGCTCTTGTCGTAGACATCGCAACCCATCTTGGAAAGCAGGTTGATGATGCGGGTGACCGCCTTCTCGTTGCCGGGAACGGGTGTCGCACTGATGATGACCGTGTCGCCCGATTCGATGCTGATGGTCTTATGTTCGCCGTTTGCGATGCGTGCAAGCGCGCTCAAGGGCTCACCCTGGGACCCGGTGCACATGACCACCACCTGCTCGGGCGGGATGCCGTTGAGCTCGTAGGCGTCGATCAGGTTGTTATCCGAGATGCTCAGGTAATGCAGCTTGCGGGCGATATCGGTGTTCTGGATCATGGAACGCCCGGTAACGACCACCTTGCGCTTGTTTTCCACGGCTGCGTCGCAGATCTGCTGCAGCCTGTGGATATGGCTGGCGAAGCTGGCGATGATAACGCGGCCCTTGGCGTTTGCGATGATGCTGCGAAGCGCCTGGCCCACCGTAGCCTCTGATGGGGTGAATGCGGTCTTAGTCGCATTGGTGGAGTCGCTCATCAGCAAGTCGACGCCGATTTCGGCGAAACGAGCCAACGCGGCGAAGTCGGTGGTGATGCCATCGATCGGCGTCTGGTCCAGCTTGAAGTCGCCGGTGTGCAGCACATTGCCGGCGGGGCTCTGGAAGAAGATTCCCACCGCGCCGGGGATGCTATGGTTCACCGAGAAGAAATCGCAGGTGAAGCAGCCCAGCTTGACGGTGTCGCCGGGATTGATCTCGACAAGCTTGGCATTGGAGATCTTGTGCTCGTTGAACTTGCACTCGATCAGGCCCAGGGTCAGCTTCGTGGCGTAGATCTTAACGTCGCAGTCCAGGTCCTTGAGCAGATACGGAAGCGCGCCGATATGGTCTTCATGGCCATGGGTGATCACGATACCGCGCAGCTTTTCAGCGTTCTCGAGCACATAGGTGTAGTCGGGAAGTATTAGGTCGACTCCGGGATGATCGTCGTCGGGGAACATCAATCCCGCATCATCGATGACGATGTCGCCATTGCACTCGAACACGGTCATGTTATTGCCGATGGCGTCCAGGCCGCCCAGGAGTATCACGCGCAGCTTGCTGGCGGGGCGCTTCGGCCTCGATTTCCTGCCCGATTTCCTGAAGTTCCTCTTGGGTGCCGGTGTCTGATCCGCACCGGAATCATCCTGATTGCGCGTCAGATGAGGACGCTCGCGCTTGATTTCGACATGCTTGTACGAACGCGTCCTCTTCTGACGCTTCGAACCCTCTTCGGGCTTCATATTCTGTTGGGTCATACAGTTCCTTCTGCGTTACTGCAGAGCGCCGACCTTTCGCAGAACCTCTTCGAGTTCTCGGGTCTGCTCTGCCGTTGCATCCACCAGAGGGAGCTTTACGCCGCCAACGGGGAATCCCAGGCTGGCAAGCGCCTGCTTGACCAAGATGGGGTTGGAAGTAGCGAAAAGCTGTTTCATGATGGGGAGCAACGCCTCGTGAGCCGCCCATGCAGAGTCCCAATCCTCTGCCGCGCACAGCTCGACGATTTCCTTCATTCTTGCAGGAAGAACGTTCGCAGTGGTGCTGATTACGCCCACGCCGCCCAGCTTCATGACGTCGTAGGTCAGCGCATCATCGCCAGAATAAACGACGAAGCCTTCAGGGGCGCCATCGATAATCTGCTTGATCTGATCGAGGTCGCCCGATGCCTCCTTCACGCCGATAATGTTCTTGCAGTCACGTGCAAGGCGCAAGGTCGTTTCGGCCAGCATGTTGACGCCGCAACGGCCGGGGATGTTGTACAGGATGATGGGCAAATCGACGGATTCCGCGATAGCCTTGAAGTGCTGGTACATCCCTTCCTGGGGAGGCTTGTTGTAGTAGGGCACAACCGTCATAAGCCCATCGACGCCAACCTGTTCGGCACGCTTGGCCAAGTCGATGGATGCTTCGGTGTTGTAGGAGCCCACGTTTGCAACGATAGGGGCCTCGCCACCGCATTCGTTCTTCATCAATACAAAAAGGCGAACCTTGTCTTCGGTGGAGA
>SFII01000044.1 GCA_004555335.1 Coriobacteriaceae bacterium
GCTCCCCCTTGGCCTTTGCTGCGAGGAATTGCCGAGTCGATGGAGATGGCATGGCCTTCGATGTGGCCCAGGCGGCAGACGGGGTTCCCGCCGAGGTGGCCATCGATGCTCCCGAACCGAAGATTATCGCGCATATCGAGGCGGATTATTCCGGTGCGTACATGGTCTACAACCTGCTCACCGTATACACGGCGGCGCATCTGATGGGTGCTCCGAACGATAAGGTCATCCAGGCGATGCGCGATTTCGACCCCCGCAACGGACGCCTGCAGACCCTGCAGGTGCGCGGCCGCGAAGTGATGCTCAATCTGGCGAAGAACCCCACCGGCTTCAATCAGAACCTCGACCTGGTCGCCAAGGCGAAGGGCCGCAGGGTCGCCGCCTTCTTCGTGAACGACATGGAAGGCGACGGCCGCGATGTCAGCTGGCTGTGGGATATCGATTTCGAGAGCCTGGCTGCAGACGAGGACCTGATCGTGTTCGTGGGCGGCATGAGGGCGAACGACCTGCAGGTGCGCATGAAGTACGCCGGCGTGAATGCGCGGATCATCGCGAATTCCGATGAGGCGATGGCGTATATGGCCAAGCTGCCCGCCGACTTCAGGCTGTTCATGATCGCCAACTACACTGCGCTCCCGCCCATCCACGAGCGCATGACCCAAATCGCCGCCGAGGCTAATCCCGTTGCGGCCATCCCCCAGGACGTGAAGGCGGCGGAAGAATTCGCCCGCGAGCTTGCGAAGCGAGTCGAGCCCCGGGCGGAATGCAGCATCCCCGCCTTCGGAGAGCGCCCTTTGCGCATCGGCTTCGCCCTGCCCCAGCTTCTGAACCTGTGCGGTGACAGCGGCAATGCCAAGGTGCTTGCCCAACGCTGTGCATGGAGGGGCATCCCGGTCGAGATGGTCGAATACGGCAACGAAGGCGATTGCGACCTGGATTCCATCGATATCCTGGTGGTCGCCGGCGGTCCCGAGCGCGAGCAGATCATGGCCTGCGATGCGCTTTCGGCACGTGCCGGAGAGCTTTCCCGTTATGTCGAGGCCGGCGGCGCCATGCTCGCGGTCGGCGGCGGCTTGCAGATCCTGGGACAGCGCTGGAAGACGAGCGAGGGCATCATGGACGGCGTGGGGCTGCTGGGTATCGAGGAAGATGCTTCTTGCAAAGGTTCCAGGCTGATCGGCGACGTGGTGGCCCAATCCCAGCTGGCAAAGCATCCCATCGTGGCCTTCCGCAACGATTCCGGCTGCATCAGGCCCGTGGGCGATGTATCCAGGATGTGCACGATCTCCGTCGGGCCCGGCGCCCACGACGGCATGCGCGGTGCCGATGGCCTTGTCTGCCGCTCCGTATTGGGTACCAGCATGCACGGTCCCCTGCTGCCGAAGAACCCCGAACTGGCAGACTGGCTGATCGCGCGCGCCATCGAACGCAGGATTGGCGGGAAGTGCCGTCTTGAAGCCCTGGACGACACCGAGGAACTGCAGGCGAATGCCTTCATCTTCAAGCGCTTGAGTGGGAAATAGCCGGGATTTCGTTCCGATAGTGTGGTTTTTTATCCCTCTGGGGCAGTAGTTTCGCCTTCGGTTCTTGCATTTTCGAATAGGCAGCTTTCAGAATAACTCGCATGGCTACTAGAAAACGAAACCAAAACAAGGCACCGGCCGACCGCGAGTTCTATGATGACGCTTCGTATTACCGCCGCCGCGAGTACAGCGAAGGCGATGCGTACGGCTTCGATCGGCATGGGGACTCGGGTCGTTCGGCTGCTCGGGGCGCGAATCAGTACAGCCGCTACAATGCGGATGCCTATGCGTCCCGCTTCGACCCCACTGTGAACGAAGACCCCCAGCCGCGTTCTTTCCGACGCGGGTCGTCCGGGCGCAACGCGAGCGGCAGGAGGGCTGATGAGGGAGCCCGCGGCTACGCAGCATCATCTGGCGAATATTACGAGGATGGCTGCCAGGGTTATGCCCGTGATTCCTACGGACAGCGTGCCTCCCGCTATTCGGCTCGCCGTAAGCGCAGAGCGCGCATCAAGATCGCGCTCATCGTGCTCGCGCTCATCTTGGTTGCGGGTGCCGGTTCCGCCTTCGCATACATCAAGGCGATCGACAAGAACCTTTCCGAGGGCCTTGACCCCCAGTTGAAGAACGTGCTCGTGAGCACGAACATGAAGAAGGAGCCCTTCTACATGCTCCTTCTGGGAACCGATGCCTCGCTTGAGAGGAAGAATGACGAAACCTATGCGGAGGTATTCCGCACCGATACTATCCTGCTCACCAGGATCGATCCGGTCGAGCAGAAGGTGACCTTGGTTTCCATGCCCCGAGACACCATGATCGATATGGGCGAGAATGGCACCCAGAAGCTGAACGCGGCCTATGCCATCGGCGGCGCGAGCGCGGCGGTCACGGAGGTGTCCGACCTCTCCGGCGTGGGTATCTCGCATTTCTGTTTGATCGACATGGACGGCCTGACTTCCGTGGTCGATGCCCTGGGTGGCATCGAGGTTGACGTCCCCATGGAAATCGACGATGAGGACGCAGGCGGGCATCTGGATGCCGGCTTGCAGACGCTCAATGGCGAGCAGGCGCTGATCCTGTGCCGGTCGCGCAATGCCTTCGAGGAATACGGTGCCGGAGACCTGTATCGCGCGGCGAACCAGCGCCTGGTGCTGCAAGCCATCGCCAGCAAGATCCTTTCCTCCAATCCGGCCACCATCGCGAAATCCGTGACGGCGATTTCCGAATTCGTGAGCACTGACCTTTCCGTGGGCCAGATCATCAGCCTTGCCGAATGCTTCCGGGGCATCGATGTCCAGGAGTCCATCTATACCGCATCCATGCCCACGCATTCCGAATACACCGATGACCTGTGGTACGAGGTTGTGGACGAGAAGGCCTGGAAGGCCATGATGGACCGCGTCGACAGCGGCCTGCCCCCTTCCGAGGAATCCGTGGTCGATGAGCGCGCCGGCGTGACCCTGGCGAATTCCGGCGATGGGGTTTCCGGGGGATCCTCGCAGTCCGATTCGTCCGACGGCTCCCAGCCCGAGGGTGCAACCGCCCGAGGTGGAAGCGTGTGCGTGCGCAATGGCACCGATGTGACGGGTGCGGGCAGTGCTGCGATGTCCGTTCTCGAAGAAGAGGGATTCACCGTCTTGGATGCGGCCGATGCCGATGCCACCGACTACCTGACGACGCTCGTCGTCTACGACGATGAATCCTTCGCCGCGCAGGCCCAGGAGCTTGCAGATCTGCTGGGCGATTCGGCGGAAGCGGTGCAGAACGACGGCACCTATACCCTCAAGGGGGACATCCTCGTGGTGGTGGGCGCCGATCTGGCAGAAGACATCGCCGCTCGCGGTTATGCCCTGGAATCCGGGGTTGCAGCAGAATAGGCCGGCCCTTGCCGCAGCGGCGGGATACGGTGAGATGGGAAAACGGGTCGAACCGGCAGGCTCGACCCGTTTTGACGTTATCGATCCCGATCCGCTTCGAATCCGATGGGCGCTGCCGGGCAGCCCGGCGGCTATCTTCCCGCATGGCCCCTCATGCGCGATACACCCTCAAGCGGCACCGCGAAAGCCGAGGGCATCGGGCGTGTATGCCCGTTACTTGTGGTAGGGCTCGTTGCGGCTGATCTTGCAGGCGCGGTAGATCTGCTCGAGCAGCACCACGCGTGCCAGGTTATGGGGCAGGGTGATAGGTCCGAAGCTCATGCGCTCGGCTGCGCGCTCGCGCACCTCGCGCGTCACCCCATCGCTTCCGCCGATGATGAAGGCGATGTGCGATATCCCGCGCAGCGCCAGCCCGTCGAGCTTTTCGGCAAGTCCCTCGCTCGAGGTCTCCTTGCCGCGGATGTCGAGCAGGATGGCATGGCAGCCGCTGCCCGCTGCATCGAGTGCCCCCATGATGAGCTCGGCTTCCTTCTGGGCGTTGCTGTCGGGAAGCTCCTTCACGGCGACGTTCGCATAGCCTCCCAGGCGTTTGAGGTATTCGCCGCAGGCATCCTTCCAGAAACGCTCCTTCAGCTTGCCTACGGCGATAACGGTGATCTTCAGCATTATTCCGCGTAGATTTCCTTCTCGATTACCAGTTCGTTCTTGATCTTGCCCACCAGGGCCTGCAGGGCGTCGACCACATGCGGGCGGATGTCTCCTCCGATGAGCACGTACATGAGCGAATCCCCCACCGAAAGCACGCCCTCGTTCAGCCAGGTGCGCACGTAGTAGATGCCGTCCATGGCAAGCGCTTCCCTTTCGGCTTGCGCAAGCCCCGCCGCATCGTATGAGAATTCGATCCCGGCAACCTGCGGCAGGCCGGCGGTACCTTCGCGCACCTGCGCCTTGGGCGTGATGCGCACCACTCCGTTGTGGGTGAGGAACATGCCGCACTGGGCGGAGACGGGATCCGACTTAGCTTCCTTCAACCAGGCATCCAGGGAAGGTTCGGTCTTGGCCATTCGGCCTCCTTTCGCCTTTTTCAACCCGCATATGGTAGCACCGGGCCATCCGTTCGCCCCGCCTGCTGGCCGTCAAGGTTACAAGCGCAGAAAATACCGCCTTGAAGGGAAAGGGGCTTTTGCCCTGTTGGGTACAATGTGACGGTTGAGGAAATGGGACGGGTCCGTGCGATCGACGCACGGGCATCGAATAGAGAGGAACTGCCATGGCTTTGCCAGCACCCAACAAGGACGCGGTTGCCGATAACCGCACGACTATGGAATTGGGCAAGGTCCTGCCCAAGACCGCGAACGTCATCGACGGCCATTTGTTCGTGGGCGGCGTCGACATGGTAGAGCTTGCCCGTACCCAGGGAACCGCCATGTATGTCTACGACGAGGAAGACCTGCGCGACCGTATGCGCCAGTACCGCACCGCCTTCGATAAGCGCTGCGAGAATGCGGGCGTGGCATACGCGAGCAAGGCCTTCCTGAACAAGGCCATGGCGCGCATCGCCAAGGAAGAGGGCATGCACCTTGACGTTTCCGGCGGCGGCGAGCTGGCCATCGCCCTGGCGGCGGGCTTCCCCGCCGATCGCATCGTGGTGCATGGCAACAGCAAGACCGAGCTCGAGCTGACCGAGGCCATCCAGGCGGGTGCGGGCCGTATCGTGGTCGACAGCATCACCGAGCTGGAGCGTATCAGCCGCATCGCCGGCGAGTTGGGCAAGGTGCAGGATGTGTTCCTGCGCATCACTCCCGGCGTCGAGGCGGATACCCACGATTACATCAAGACCGGTTGCGAGGACAGCAAGTTCGGCTTCACCATGCGCGATGACTTCGCTTTCGAAAGCGTGCTCGCGGCTATTTCCGCCGAGAACGTGCGCCTGGCGGGCCTGCATATGCATATCGGCTCGCAGATCCTGAAGCTCGAGCCCTTCGCGGAGGCGATCGATGTGATGATCGAGCTGTTCGCCCGCGTGAAGGAGGCCTGCGGTTACGAAATCGACGAGCTGGACGTGGGCGGCGGCCCTGGCGTGGCATATCAGGCCGAAGACGTGCCCGCGGTCATCGATGAATTTGCCAGAATCGTAACCGATGCGCTCAATGCTTCCTGCGAGAAGTATGGTGTAGCGGTACCCCGTGTCCTGTGCGAGCCCGGCCGCAGCATTGTCGCAACCCCCGGAATCACCCTGTACACGGTGGGAACCATCAAGAATCTGCCAGGAATCCGTAAATTCGTTGCTGTTGACGGCGGCATGTCCGACAACATCCGCACCGCCCTGTATCATGCTTCTTACGAGGCGACCGTCGCCAACAAGGCGGATCAGCCCCGTACCCAGATCGTGACCATCGTGGGAAAGCATTGCGAAAGCGGAGACGCCGTGGTTCTGGACGGTTCCCTGCAGGAAGCCCAGCCGGGCGACGTCGTCTGCGTGTTCGGCACCGGCGCATACTGCCACAGCATGTCGAGCAACTACAACGGCAATGTGCGTCCCGCCGTGGTCTTCGTGAAAGACGGCCAGGCCCGCGTCGTGTCCCGTAGGCAGACCTACGCCGACCTGATGGCCTGCGACGTCGACTAGAGGCAAGAGTCAAAACGCGCTTCCGCTTTTCCGGTGGGGGCGCGTCGGGATAGAGAGGAAAAATGCATGGCAGTGAAAATCGGCCTGATCGGCACCGGTACCGTCGGTGGCGGCTGCATCGAGATCATCCAGAAGCACAAGGAGGGCTTCAAGCGCCACTTCGGCATCGACTTGGAGCTCGCCCAGGTATGCTCCCTGCAGCGTGAGCGCGCCGAAGAATACGGCGTTGCCGACATCTTCACCGACAATTTCCACGATGTGCTGGAAAACCCCGAGATCGACGTGGTCGTGGAAGTAATCGGCGGAACCACCTTCGCCCGCACTGTTGTGACCGAGGCCCTGAAGGCCGGCAAGCACGTGGTCACTGCCAACAAGGCCCTCATGGCCACCTATGGCGAGGAAATCATGAAGCTCGCCGCCGAAAACGAGCGCGAGATCGCGTTCGAGGCGAGCGTGGGCGGCGGCATCCCCATCATCGGCCCCCTGAAGCATTCCCTGATCGCCAACGAGATCAGCAGCGTCATCGGTATCGTCAACGGCACCACCAACTACATGCTCACCCGCATGGGCGAAGACGGCCTGACCTACGATGACGCCCTGGCAGAGGCCCAGGCGAAGGGCTTCGCCGAAGCCGACCCCACTGCTGACGTGGACGGTCTGGACGCTGCCGCGAAGATCGCCATTCTCAGCTCCATCGCATTCAATTCCCGCGTCACCATGGCAGACGTGCATACCGAGGGCATCCGCAGCCTTTCCCCCGTCGACCTGGCAACCGCCCAGGAAATGGGCTACTGCGTGAAGCTGCTGGCCATCGGCAACCGCACCGATGCTGGCATCGACGTGCGCGTCCATCCTGCGATGCTGCCCCTGGACCATCCGCTGGCAACCGTCAACGGCGTCTTCAACGCCATCTATGCGGTCGGCGACTTCGTGGGCGAGACCATGTTCTTCGGCGAGGGTGCCGGCGCCGGCGCCGCTGCGAGCGCTGTTATGGGCGACGTCCTGGAAGTGGTCCGCCACGTCCAGGCGGGCATCAAGCCCCTGGTGGGATGCACCTGCACTGACAACCTGCCTTTCATGAAGATCGAAGACACCGTCCAGCGCTACTACCTGCGCTGCAAGGTCGTGGACAGGCCCGGCATCCTGGCCAAGATGGCGAGCGCCTTCTCCAACCACGGCGTGAGCGTGTACTCCATGATCCAGCGCGGTGCCGACGAGCAGGCGAACACCGCCGAGCTGGTCTACGTCACCCATTCCGCCAAGGATAGCGAGATCATGGCGGCGATCGCGGAGATGAAGGCCATGGACAACGTGCTGGCAGAAGGCGAAGAGCCTGCCGTCATCAGGCTTGCAGGAAAGTAAGGAAAGCCGCTCTTTTCCGAATGGAGGACGACTATGACCCGCTTTTGCGCAAATTGCGGAGGCCCGCTTCAGGAAGGATATTCCTTCTGCGAAAGCTGCGGCGCTCCCGCAGAGCAGACCCCTGTGCAAGACCATAACCGGGAAACCCCCGTTGAAGGGGAAGCTGTCGAAGCAGCGGCGCAGCCTGTCCAGTGCGATCCCGCCGTCGATGCGGTAGCGCCCCGGGCAGACGATGCGGCACCCAGGTCCTTCGCGGACCAGCCCCTTGAGGCGCGCGCCGGCGAAGCGCAGCCTGCCGGAGGCGCAATTCCTGCCGATGGCGGCATCCAGGCCGCGGCGCCCACCGGCCCCATCTTCAATACGGGTGGCGCGAAGAAGGCGAGCGGCCTTGCCATCGCTTCCATGGTGCTGGGCATCATCAGCATCGTGTCGAGCTTCTTCGCAGTGGGTCTTATCTTCGGTATCGTGGCGATCGTGCTCTTCGCCGTTGCAAGGAAGAAGCACGGCAAGTCCGGCATCGGGCTTGCGGGCTTGATCACCGGCATCGTGGGCAGCGTGTTTTCCCTGATATGGGCGCTGCTGTTCGGTGCCATCGTCATCGGTGCTATCGCTGCCGAGGAGCAGGGCCTCCTAGTCCAGGACGAGGACGGGATCCATTACTCCATCGGCGATGCCGACCAGTACGAGACCACTCCCGTGGGTGTCTGGTATGCCTCCGAGTGCAGGCTGACCTACGATGGGAAGGGCTACGAAGACGGCGTCTTCACGCTCGACGAGGCGAAGGACATCGAGAGGGATTTCTACGATGTCGTGCTGACCATCGAAGACGATGGTAGCTTCTCTTTCGATTACGGCGACGAATCGAAGAGCGGAACCTGGACTGCCGACGCGGACTGCGTCACCCTTACGATGGGGGACACGGGTGAGAAGCTGTTCCTGTTCGCCTACGATGACGACAGGAGCATCAATCCCACCTCGGGCCGCGAGTTCGACGAGATGGGATTCCTCGACGCGGGCTTGTACATGGAGCTCGAGCGATAACGGAAGCCTATTGCCTTGCGAAGGGACGCAGTGCGCTCGCCTCGAAAAAGGCCGTGCGCCGTGAAGCCAGGGCTCCCAATCCAACACCAGGCGCCCCGCCGTCCGTTTGGGATGGCGGGGCGCTTTTACGAAGAGCCATCCGGATGCCGCGGGCGGCACCGTTTCGGGGGACGCTTGCGCGAGGCCCCGGCCTGCCTGCCGCGTTCGGGCTTGAAGAGAAAGGAATCCGGGATGACTGTTGCCGCCATCTTCGACTGCGATGGGGTGCTGATCGATTCGGCTCATGTGTGGCGCAACACCGAAGGCGAGCTCTGCCGCAGGGCGGGCCGTCCCCTCACCGAAGAGGAGCAGCGCACCATCGTGACCATGACCATCGGCGAAGTGGGCGATTTCCTGCATAGCCGCATCGGTTTGGGCGAAGACGGAGCACATGTGGTGCGCATGATCGACGAGCTGATGATGGATTTCTATCGCAATCGCGCGTGCGCCCTCCCCGGCGTCGAGCGCCTGCTGCGCAGCTTGCAGGAGCAGGGCGTGGTGATGAGCGTGGTTTCTTCCAGCCCCAAGCCCTATCTTCTGGCGGGCCTTGCGCGCATCGGCGTGGACGATGTCTTCAGGGAGGTCATTTCCGTTGAGGACCTGGATACTTCGAAGCGCGATCCGCTGATTTTCCGTCATGCCATGGATTTGATGGGCAGCGTCCCCCAGGACACTTGGGGCTTCGACGACTCGTATTATGCGGCGGAGACCATGCGTGCGACGGGGATCTGCACCGTGGGTGTCTACGATGCGCGCGAGCCCTACGAGCTCGACCGCCTGAGGGAGGCATCGCATCTTGTGACCTGCGACTACGGCGAGCTCGACTTGGAGCTGCTTGCGGCGGGCCCTGCGGCCTTCCTTGCACGATAGGGGTCCTGCCGCACCCGCGATGCAGCCCGCGCACGTGCGGCCGCGATGCTTTTCCGTCTGGAACGAAACGGGACCCGCATGAGCGGGTCCCGTTGGGTTTTCGGCTGGTTGTGTCCTGCCCTGCCGTGCTAGGCGCGGCCGATCTCGTTGATGTCGAACGGGGTGGTCTGGTAGACGTAGTAGTTCAGCCAGTTGGTGTAGAGCAGCTGGCCCACCGATTGGGATCGATGCCCTTGGCGACGTCGCGCTCGTATTCCAGCTGCAGGGTGTCGTAGTCGTATTCGCTGTGGCCGAAGATGAAGAAGTCCTTGCTATCGGCGCTCTTCACGATAGCCACGCCGGCTTCTTCGGAGTGGGCGATCAGCTCGAGCCGGGGGTTGGCCAGCACGTCCTGCGCAAGCACGCCGGTGTAGCGCGAATGGGGCATGTTGAAGGCGTCGTCGATGCCGCGGACCAGCGGGGACGTTTCCTTATCCAGGGTGTGGCGGTATACGCCGGAAAGCTTTTCGGGCAGGTTGACCTTCTGGACGCCGTAGTGATGGTAGATGCCCGCCATCGC
>SFII01000207.1 GCA_004555335.1 Coriobacteriaceae bacterium
GCCGCCACTTCATCGTGGACTGGCGCAGCCCCGTGGCGGAAACCTATTACAACCAGTCGAATGGCGAAACCAGCTACAAGGCCAACGGCCGCACCATCACCTGCGAGCTGACGCAGCGCCGCCAGTTCGATTTGTGGGAAGACAAGCTGAACGCCTACTTCGACACCACGGTTGCCATCGAAGACCCTATGTTGTTGGCATCGCTCTCCAAAAACCGCAGCTCGCAGATGAGCAGCATCACCGCGACCATCCAGAAGGAACAGAACCGCGTCATCCGCCACGAAGACGTGGACGCCCTGCTGGTAAATGGCATCGCGGGTAGCGGCAAAACCTCCGTGCTGCTGCAGCGTATCGCCTACCTGTTCTATACGCAACGCGACAACCTGCGCCCGGACCAGGTATACCTGCTTTCCCCCAACCCGGTGTTCCGCACCTACATCGATAACGTGCTGCCGGATATGGGCGAGTCCAATCCCCGCTGCATCACCTGGAACGAGCTGGTGGAGCACCTGGGCCTGGCAGGCCGTCCCAACGAAAAGCCCGGACGCGAGGTGTTCGACCGCATCGACGAAGTGGCCCCTGGGATGCGCTTCGACCAGAACGACTTCTGCGATCTGCGCGTCGGCGATGAACGCGTGATCAGCGCCAACCAGGCACGCAGCGCCGTGGACAGCCTGAAGAACGTCACCGCGGGATCGCGCCTGGCGGGCCTTGTGGAAGTGGACCTGCTGGACAAGCTGCATGCACGCATCAAGCGCCTGGCGAAGAGCGAAGACGTGCACGACGAGATGATGTCGCTGGACGTAAGCGACCAGGTCAGGATCTTCGGCAGCATGCCCCAACCTTCCACCGAAGAAGAATACGAGCAGCTAGCGCGCGTGTACCTGACCAGCAAGTACGAACCCGTGGAAGAAATGATCCGCAACGCCGACTGGCTGCGCGTGGACCGCATCGGAGCACGCGTACTGGGCATAGAGAACCTTTCCGCCTGCGAATGGCTGTACCTGAAGATGGCGCTGACCGGTTGCTGCGACCGCCATGCGCGCTACGTGATGGTGGACGAAGTACAGGATTACACCCATGGCCAGCTGATGACCATGGCCCGTTGGTTCAAAAACGCCCACTTCATGCTTCTGGGCGACCCCAACCAGGCCATCAAGCCGGGGACCGCAGGCTTTGGCGACATCGCGGGCTTGTTCAGCGAGTTCCGCGAAACGGTATGCTCCTGCGAGTTGATGACCAGCTATCGTTCCAGCCCGGAAATCACCGCGCTGTTCACGTCGCTCATGACCGAAGACGAGCAAGTGAAGGTATCTTCTGTGCAGCACCCCGGCGTGCAGCCCGTTCTGGCAAGCTTCCAGGATGCCGATGCCTGGCTTGACGCCGTGCGCGATGCGGCCACCCAAGGGGCCGAAGAAGGCGGCTTGAGGGCCATTATCACCAGCGACAAGCAGCGCGCCAAGTACCTGGCCAAGCAGCTTGCCGATCTGGAACCCGTGCTCATGCTGAGCGACAAGCCCTTGCCGGCGGATGGCTTGGTGATCATCCCGCTGAGCCTGGCGAAGGGCTTGGAGTTCGACCGCGTGGTTATCCCCGATGCGCAGGTTGACTGCTACGACGACAGCGACCTGAGCAGGCATCGCCTGTACACCGCCATCTCGCGCGCGACCAAGCAGGTGAGCGTGTTTGCACAGGGCGCCATGACTCCCCTGCTGGAAGGAAAGATGTAAGGGCGATACTCAAGCGTATCGCATGAACGACAGGACCCGCACACGCGGGTGCTGCTTGGTTTAGGTGCAGAAAATGATTATTTAGCTGAGATGCTGCTGACGCTGCAGAAGCAGATCGAAGAAACAGGGGAGCTTTCCGAATCGAGAGCAGATGAGGTCTTCAATATTCACATAGGCAAGACTCCGCCGCGCAAGGAGCCAGAGTGGTTCTCTTTTGAACGTGGTGACAATGTAATTTGGATGTCCATCAAGGACATGGGCGGAGGGGATGTGTATCTTCTCGACAGTTCTGAATACCTGACATCTGAGGCGGTTGACAAACACAGAATAAAGAAATGCAAGCTGGGTTCGGTTCTATTGAGCTTTAAGTTAACCGTAGGTCGAGTTGGCG
>SFII01000045.1 GCA_004555335.1 Coriobacteriaceae bacterium
ACTTCGCGCAATATCGTGGAATCGCTGCTGGGTGACGTGGACCTGTCGTCGCGCATCGGGGACCTTTCCGGCGGCCAGCGCCGCCGCGTGGACCTGGCTCGGCTGCTCATCGGCAGCTGGGACGTGCTGATGCTGGACGAACCCACCAACCCCCTTGACCTGGCTGCAGTGCACTGGCTGGCAAAGCACCTGAAATCCCGCTGGCCACGCGGCAACGGCGGAATGCTGGTGGTGACCCACGACCGCTGGTTCTTGGACGAGGTCTGCGAGCAGATGTGGGAAGTGCACGATGGCAAGGTCGACCCCTTCGAGGGCGGTTATTCCGCCTACATCATGCAACGCGTGGAACGCGACCGCATCGCAGCCGTGACCGAGCAGAAACGCCAGAACCAAGTCCGCAAGGAACTTGCCTGGCTTTCGCGCGGAGCCCAGGCCCGCAGGAGCAAGCCGAAATTCCACCTGGAGGCAGCCGCGGCGCTGATCGCCGACGTGCCCCCTATCCGCAATCCACTCGAGTTGAAGCAGATGGCCATGAAGCGCCTGGGCAAGCAGTGCATCGAACTGAACGACCTGTGCGTCTGCCGCGGTTCCAAGCGCGTGCTCTGGGAAGTGAACTGGATCATCAAGCCCGGCGACCGCATCGGCATCCTGGGCGAGAACGGAGCCGGCAAAACCACCCTGCTCAAGGTGCTCGACGGCACGCTTCGTCCCACCTACGGCAAGGTCAAGGTGGGCCAGACCGTCCACTTCGCATCGCTTTCCCAGAACCTCGACGAGCTGGCACCCTTCGAGGACGACATCGTCCGCGTGCTTTTGGGCCGCTACAAAACCTATTACGTGGTAGAAGGCAAGAAGATGTCACCGACCGCGCTGATGGAACGCCTGGGATTCACGCAAGACCATCTGAACGCCCGCGTGAAGGACCTTTCCGGCGGCCAGCGCCGCAGACTCCAGCTGCTTTTGACCCTGCTGGAAGAACCCAACGTGCTGATCCTGGACGAACCGGGCAACGACCTGGATACCGACATGCTGGCCATCATGGAGGACCTGCTGGACAGCTGGCCCGGCACGCTTCTGGTGGTAAGCCACGACAGGCACCTGATCGAGCGCGTGACCGACGATCAGTACGCCATCATCGGCACCAATGTGCGCCACGTCCCCGGCGGCATCGACGAGTACTTCGACCTGCTGGAAGAATACAAGCAAGCGGAGAAGGCCAACTCTAAACCCGCCGAGAAGAAGCAGCCCGAAAAGGGCGCAAGCGGACTGACCAATGCCGAATACCGCGCCGCGAAGAAGCAGCTGCACAGCACCGAACGCAAGATGCAGAACCAACGCAAGCGCGTCGAAGAGGCGAAGGCAGCCCTGGAGGCCGCAGACCCCTACAACTACGAGGAGCTTGCCGCCTGCCAGGCGAAGATACTGGAGCAGCAGGCCATCCTGGACGAGCTGGAGGAGACCTGGCTGGAATTGAGCGAGCAACTGGAGGCGTAATGACATGGGTGCGGTAATGTCGCAGATGGCCCTTCTGGCCTGCGGCCTTGTGCTGGGATTCGTCCTGCGCAGGGTCAAGATCATGAACGACGATGTGATACACGGAATGACCCGCCTGGTCATCGACGTGACCATGCCCTGCATGATCGTCGCCGCGGTGATAACCCGAGACTCGCTGCCCGATATCCCCACCATCGGCATGATCTTCGCCGCCGCCTGGGGCATGTATGCGGTCATCCTGGCGGTGGCCTTCGTCGTCCCCTATCTTTTCAGGTTGGATAAGAGCAAGTTCGGCACCTACCGCTTCATGACCGTGTTCGGCAACACAGGCTTTCTGGGCTTCCCCTTGTGCGCGGCCGTCTTCGGCCAGCAGTCCGTGCTGTATGCCTCCATCTTCAATATCCCGTTCAACATCCTCTGCTTCACTGTGGGCATCCTCATGCTCTCGCAGAACCACTCCAAAAGCGCCGCCCAACAGCTCAAGGAATGCTCCAAGCAGCTAGTCAGCCCCACGCTCATCTCCTGCTTCGCTGCATTGATACTCGCCTTGCTGGGCGTTTGCGATGTGGGAACCCCCGGCATGATTATGAAGACCTTCGGCGATATGACCACGCCCGCCGCCTTGCTGATCTTAGGCGCCAACCTTTCAAAGGTGCCGGCGAAGACGCTGGTCAGCCATCTGCGCCCCTTCATGCTTGCGGCGACCCGCCTGATCCTGGTGCCGCTGCTTGTCTTCTTCATCTTCCGCAACATCATCACCGACCCGGTGGTGCTGGGCGTTCTGGTAGTGACCTGCGGCATGCCCGTGGCAACCAACGGGACCCTGCTGTGCGTGCGTTACGGCGGCGATTTGGACACCATCGTGAGCTGCACCTTCATCACCACCGTGCTCTCCATCGCTACCATCCCCCTCTTGGTTTCCATCGTGGTCTAAGCAGCGAAAATCGCGGTACAATCGAATGGTTATTGATTTCTGGAATAAGGAGTTCCATCCGTGCCCTACACAGCACAAGACATCCCCGGCAAGATCGCCGTACTGATACCCTGCTACAACGAGGAAGTGACCATCGGCAAGGTGGTCGACGACTTCTTCAAGGTACTGCCCCAGGCAACCGTATACGTCTACGACAACAACTCCTCCGATGCGACCGCACGTATCGCCGCCGAGCACGGTGCGACCGTGGTCAAGGAAACCCGTCAGGGCAAGGGCAACGTGGTGCGCCAGATGTTCCGCGAAATCGACGCTGACTACTTCATCATGGTCGACGGCGACGACACCTACCCTGCCGAAAAGGCAGTCGACCTGATCATGCCCCTGGTGGAAGGACGCGCCGACATGACCGTGGGAGACAGGCTTTCCAACGGCAGCTACGGCGAGGAAAACGACCGCGCATTCCATGGCTTCGGCAACAACCTGGTCCGCTGGCTCATCAAGGTGATTTATGGCTACAACTTCTACGACGTCATGACGGGATACCGCGCCTTCAACAAGATCTTCGTGAAGACCATGCCCGTCATGTCTCCCGGCTTCGAGATAGAAACCGAGCTTTCCATCCATGCCGTCGACAAGCGCTGGCGCATCGAGGACGTGCCCATCGACTACCGCGACCGCCCCGAGGGATCAGAAAGCAAGCTGAATACCTTCAGCGACGGCATGAAGGTGCTGAAATGCATCTGCAGCCTGTTCAAGGACTACCGCCCCATGGCCCTGTTCGGTTGGCTTTCCGTGATATTCGTGGCGCTCGGATTGATCGCAGGCGTGCCCGTCATCGCAGAATTCGGCATCACGGGCATGGTACCCAGGCTTCCCACCGCGCTTCTTGCCGTGGCCCTGGTGCTCTGCGGCCTGCTCGCCCTTACCGCAGGCTTGATCCTGGACACGGTGGTGAACAGCCATCGCAAGAAATACGAGCTCGACGTGCTCTACACCTACGAGCGTCTGGGTATCCATCGCTAAGGCGGATACAGCTCGCAAACCGCAATCGATCCCCTGGGCCCCGAAAGCCCAGGGGATTTTTTCCAAGCAAAACCCATTCCCGCGGTAGCTGCAACCACTCGGGACACCGCAGGCAGAGAGCCTATGCAGATTGGCGGCAGATACGGACCAGCCCGGAGCGCACGATGGTATCATCGCTTCCAATGGAGAATCTTGGCGAATCCACCCGACGGAAAGAAGCCGAATCGACAAGGAGACGCACATGGCATCTGGCGGCAACCCATAAGCTTCGACCCTTGCGGCAGCACAGCCGCCGAAAGAGCGTGCCCGCCCCTGCCAACGTGCAGCGGATGCGCCTCAGCCATACACGATGCAGTCCCTCTGGTTCGATCCAAAGCAAGGTGGTTTGATGGAAATCGGTTTTATCGGTGCGGGGAAAATGGGATTCACCCTGGGCAAGCACCTGTCAGAGCACGGCTTTCCCATTGCCGGCTACTACAGCAGGAGCATGCAGTCCGCACGGGATGCCGCGCGCTTCACCGGCGCCGACCCCTTCGATTCGCCTGCGGCACTCGTGCAGGCATGCGACATGGTCTTCCTCACCGTCCCCGACGGGACGATTGCGCAGGTATGGGCGCAGATCAAGGGCGCTGGTTTGGCAGGCAAGATCATCTGCCATACGAGCGGTTCGCTCTCGTCGGAAGTATTCGCTGGGATCCGGGAATGCGGGGCATTCGGCTATTCGGTCCATCCGCTCTTCCCCATCCATTCGAAGTCGGAATCGTACAAGGACATCCCGCGCGCCCTTATCACCATCGAAGGACACGAAGAGCACCTAGGCGAAGTCCGGCAGATCTTCGAGCAGATGGGGCACGATACGGCAATCATCGACTGCAACGTGAAAGTGCGTTACCACGCCGCTGCCGTCTTTGCGAGCAACCTGGTGGTGGGCCTGTTCGCCCGCGCGCAGGAAATGCTGGTGAGCTGCGGATTCTCGTACAGCCAGGCACAAAGCGCGCTGGAACCCATCTTCGAGGGGAATTGCCGCAACATCCTGGAAAACGGGCCCGAAGGCGCACTCACAGGACCGGTGGAGCGCTGCGATACGGGCACCCTGGAAAAGCACCTGGAAGTGCTCGACCGGCATGAGCGCGACATCTACCTTGCGCTTTCGGAAGAGCTTTTGGATGTGGCACGGAAGAAGAACCCCGATCGCGACTATGCCGCATTGGCAGCGCTGCTGGAAGCGAAAAGCCGCTGACGGACGCAGCCGAACCCCCGGCCCGGACCTACGCATACTACTGGAGAAGGCAAGCACAAACGGCGCCCCGGCGCCATTGGAGGCAGGACATATGAAGAACACCGTCACAACGTTCAAGCAGGCAAAGCAGGAGGGCACCAAGCTCACCATGCTCACCGCCTACGATTATTCCACCGCAAAGCTGGTCGACGAGGCCGGCGTCAACGCGATCCTGGTCGGCGATTCCCTGGGTAATGTTGTTCTGGGTTACGAAGACACCCTCTCCGTAACCATGGAAGACATGATCCATCATGGCCGCGCTGTATCCCGCGGAGCGAAAAACGCACTGGTGGTAATCGATATGCCCTTCATGTCCTACCAGACCTCCGTCTACGATGCCGTTGTCAACGCCGGCCGCCTGATGAAGGAAGGCCGCGGCGGAGCCGTGAAGCTGGAAGGCGGATCGGAGGTCTGCCCCCAGATCAAGGCCATCACCAGCGCCGGTATCCCGGTCATGGCGCATTTGGGCCTGACTCCCCAGAGCATCAACGCCTTCGGCGGCTTCAAGGTGCAGGGCAAGAGCATCGAGGCGGCCCAGAAGCTCATGGATGACGCCCGCGCCGTGGAAGAGGCGGGGGCATTCGCCATCACCCTGGAATGCGTGCCCGCCGCCCTCGCCGACCTGGTAACCCGAAATGTGGGCATCCCCACCATCGGCATCGGTGCCGGCGCAGGCTGCGACGGCCAGGTCCTGGTCTATGCCGACGCCGTGGGCCTGTATTCGGATTTCACCCCCAAATTCGTCAAGCGCTTCGGCAATTTGGGCGAGCAGATGCGCGAGGCATTCTCCGCATACGTAAGCGAAGTGCAGCAGGGAAGCTTCCCCGCCGAAGAGCACACCTTCAAGATTCCCGAAGACGTATTGAGCCAGATCAAGTAAGGAGGAGCGATGATCCCCGTAATCAAAACCGTACGCGAAGTCCGCGAGCATGTTCGTGCATGGAGAAACGAAGGCCTGAGCGTGGGCCTGGTTCCCACCATGGGCTTCCTCCACGAAGGGCATCGCAGCCTTATCGAGCGCGCCGTGGCAGAAAACGACCGTGTCGTGGTGAGCGTCTTCGTCAACCCCATCCAGTTCGCCCCCAATGAGGACCTGGAAAGCTATCCGCGCGACATCGAGGCGGACCGCGCCCTCTGCACCGATGCGGGCGCCGCGATGATCTTCAACCCCGAGCCTGCCGAAATGTACCCGCAAGGCTTCTGCACCGCCGTCGACATGAACGGCCTGAAGTTCGAGCTCTGCGGAAAGAGCCGTCCCATCCACTTCAGCGGGGTTTGCACGGTGGTGACCAAGCTGTTCAACATCGTCGGTCCCGACCGTGCGTATTTCGGGCAGAAGGACGCCCAGCAGCTGGCGATCATCCGCCGCATGGTGCGCGACCTGAACATGCCGCTCGAAGTGGTGGGCTGCCCCATCGTGCGCGAGGAAGACGGCCTGGCGAAGAGCTCCCGCAACACCTACCTGAACGAGCAGGAACGTGCTGCAGCGCTCATCCTGAGCAAGACCATCTTCCTAGGCCAGAAGCTGGTGGACGAAGGCGAACGCGATGCGAAGAAGCTCATCGCGGCGATGGAGGCGAATATCGCCACCGAGCCCTTGGCCCGCATCGATTACGTTGATGTGGTAGATGCCGAAAACATCGAGCGCATCGACCGTCTCGAGGGCGAAGTGCTCGTTGCCATGGCAGTCCACATCGGGAAGACCCGACTGATCGACAACTTCATCGCGAGCGTCGAATAGGAGCACCACCCGTGAACCTCACCATGCTGAAGAGTAAGATCCATCGGGCAACCGTGCGCCAGGCAGAACTGGACTACGTCGGCAGCATCACGATCGACGAGAAGCTGCTGGAAGCCGCCGGCATCCTGGAATACGAACAGGTGCAGATCGTCGACGTGAACAACGGCGAGCGCTTCGAAACCTACACGATCGCAGGCGAGCGCGGCAGTGGGATGATCTGCCTCAATGGGGCGGCGGCGCGTTGCGTGCAACCCAAGGACAAGATCATCATCATGGCCTACGCTTCCGTTTCCGCCGAGGAGGCAAAGACCCACAAGCCCACAGTCGTGTTCGTCGACGACGATAACCGCATCGACCGCGTGACCCGCTACGAAAAGCACGGGCTACTGGAAGACATGGACTAGCAAGCATCGCAAGCTAGCCAGAAGCTGGATACGCACATGCAACCAGCGCTTTCCAACCCGCAATCCGCGCCGAATACCAAGCACGATTCCGCAATGCGCCCCGCACCCGTGGGCGCATTGCACTATCGGGAACGATCCGAAGGGAAGATCATGATCGAAGATAAGCTGAAGAGCCTGGGGATAAGCGAAACGAATCTGAAGAAGCTGGGCGCAGTGCTGGCAATAGCGCTCGTCGCCCTTTCGATCCTGCCAAGGAAAGCCGAATAAGCCGGAAAGGAGAAGCCCATGCCCAAAATCCGCACTTTCATCTTCGACTTGGACGGAACCCTATTGCATACCCTGC
The DNA here is from genome assembly GCA_004555335.1 of Coriobacteriaceae bacterium. Lineage (GTDB taxonomy): Bacteria > Actinomycetota > Coriobacteriia > Coriobacteriales > Eggerthellaceae > W1P20-047. The sequence goes on from SFII01000045.1 coordinate 7,219, forward strand.
CCGACCTGGTGGAAGTAACCAATACCGCACTCGAGCATTTCGGCTACCCCACCCACACCACAGAAGAGATCTTAAGCTATGTAGGCAACGGCCTGCGCGCTTTGATGGTGCAGGCGGTGCCTGCGGGCACAAATGAGCAGGACACGCAGAAAGCACTGGATTACTGGAAGATCACCCACGAGAGGATCGCGGGGAAGAACACCCATCCCTTCCCCGGTATCCCCGAAACCTGCGCCGAACTGCGCAAGGCGGGATGCAAGCTGGCAGTGCTCTCGAACAAATACGACGGCGGGACCAAGCAGATCATGGACAGCAAGATGCCCGGCGCCTTCGACGCCGTCCACGGCGAAGGACCGGGCTTCCCGCGCAAACCCAACACGACGGGCCTGCTCAAAACCATGGAGGAACTGGGCGCCGAAGCCTCCACCACCGCCTATGTGGGCGACTCGCCCAGCGACATCGAAACCGCACTTGCAGCCGGCGTGCTGGCGGTGGGGCTGAACTGGGGCTACCACGCACCGGAGGAGCTGATGGAGGCAGGAGCCCAGTTCATGCTCGATTCGGCAGAGGACCTGCTTAAGCTTTTATAGGTCGCTTGGCATGCGGCTTGGGCTCGCCCCAAGCCAGCCAGGCCAACCCGTCCGACTGGGCCACATCGAGCAGGCGCACGGTGGTTCCGCCCACGCCCGCTGCGGTGCGCACCATCAGAGTGGCCACCTTCGAACGGCGCTGGAAGGGATTGGTGCGCAGCTTGAAGTACTGGATCTTCTGGCGTGGGATGCAGTATTCGGTCTTCGAGAAACCGCTGCTCACCAAACGCATGAAACGTTCGTTATAGGCAAAACCCGATTCTCGGAACCAGAGCACGCAGCCTATCGCCTCCAATACCGCGGCGACGATAGCAAAGGCATAGAGTGCCACGCAGCAATAATTTACGACTTTGAGGATCATCGCGGCGTATTCGCTGGAAACCTCGAGTCCCGAAGCGAAACCCTGGACACCGCAAAGCACATTGATCGCCACCAGGGCGGCAGTGACGCATACGGCGAGCCAGAAACCGCTGCCCTGCAAGATGCACCTGCGGATAAGGCCGCGGCGCAAGGATACGGCAGGCAGCGGCGTTAAGCCTTCAGGGGCATCCTGGTATTCGGGCAACAGGCCCTGCAGGATCTCCGGAACGCGAGAAAGCTTCACGAAGGGATGGATCACCATGCCCTGCTGTGCCTGCTGGTTGGGCTTCGTTGAATCATCGTTCGCGCTTGCGGCGTCGATCTTTGCCAGGGAAAGCTCGCAATAGCCCAAAAGGCGCCTGATGAATCCCTGCTTCACAACAACCGCCTGAACGCGATCGACATCCACTCCCTGGAAGGTGTGCTGCAAAAGACCGCGCTCGGTCTCGATACGGCTGTCGCGACGGCGGGCACGGAACCCACCGTATCCGATGCAGGCGGTAAGCGCGGATATGATCCATACTACTAGCATCGCCACGAACACGCAGCCGGCTACCAAGGCGAAGAAGCCGATTGCGGCGGATCCGGTAGCATACACCACCATATCGTGCGCGATATCGCCGCCCTGTTTGGGAAATACGCCGAACAGAACCTGGGCAATCTGCCCTATCGCACCGAGGATGGCGAACAGCACAAGCAGGAAAGAGGTGTTGTTGGAAATACCGGTAAGCAGCAGTTCCTTGTTGGAAAGGCCGTATTCGAAGCTGACCCTACCGGTTTCCACTTCCTCCCCGCCGAACAGGCCGCCGTATTCTTCCCAAGCCTGGGATCCGAAATCGAGCACGTTGCCCGAACCCTCGGGCGCCTGGCCAATCGGAGCCCGCATCGCAGCGCTACCGGATACAGCCGCATTCGCACGTTGGGCCTGCTGGACGCCGCGCTTGTGGGAAAACAGCTCGCTGCGCAGCCATTCCGCCTGCTGACGGGTCAGATACGGCACGGTGACGGCCTTATTGGAAGAACCGCCCGCAGTATCGATCATCACCGTGCACACACCGAAGATGCGCTGCAGAAGCGATGCACGCTGATCGACGGACTGCACGCGATAGTAGGGCACATGGACGCGCTTCTTACTGATAACGCCCTTATACAGGCTGAATTCCGTATCGGAGAGCGTGAAATACAGATATTTGTAGGAAATG
>SFII01000208.1 GCA_004555335.1 Coriobacteriaceae bacterium
CCGTCCATCAAGCGGGCAAGGATCTGATTCGTATCCGCGGGAACGAAGCCTACCCTTCCCTTCCCGGAAAGGATTACCTTGATCGCCCATTCATCGAAGAGGTTTTCCGGGTCGCGCTGGAAATCCAAGCGGTCACCTGCCTGCACCCCCGAAAGCATTTCCTCCAAGCCCTCGACATGCGTGGTTCCCGCAATATACGACCCTTCGATTAGCAGGATCTTGTTCGCAAAGGGCTTTTCCAGGCCCGATGCAACATATTGCCCGATAAGCGCAAGCGCCGATTCCGTATTCGAGACGGGCGCAATCAAGGTACCGCCTTCCACTTCGGGACGCTCTGCAGAACCGGAGCAGCTAACCAAGCTATCGATAGGGCTATCGGCCATTTTCCGCTCCCTTCAGCACCTCGATGCGCTGTCTGTATGCCTGTTCGATCCCCCTCAGCTCTTCGACCCGAGCGCGAAGGGGAGCCACCTTGGATTCAACCCAGACGGGGTCTTTGAGCAGGTCTTTGTATACATAGGGCTTTGCAGACTTTTCCCGCTCGATCCGCTCTTCCATGAACGCAACCTGCGCCAATGCAAGCTCGATATCGATATGCAGGGCATCTTCGTCTTCTTCGCCTTCCGACCCCCGAGCATCCAAGCCCGCGGTCGCAACGTCAAGGGAACGGAGGAATGCCAGGTCGCCGTTTTCATATGCAGCCTGCACCAAGGCGAAATACCGATGGGCTTCGGGGTTTTCAGGATTCAGGTCGGGATGCAGGCGTTTGACGAGCTTTCGGTGGAGCATCTTCAGCTCATGGGCATCCGCAGCGCTCAGAAAGCCCATTGCCGCCCTTTGATCCATATGCTCTTGCAGGGAGGCCACGCAAGCATTCACCCCTGCAATCCATTCTTCCAATTCTGCGTCCAGATGAAGGTCTATCGCATCCCAATCGATTGCCTGCCCGCGATTTACCCTTGCCTGGGCAAGCTCGCACATCCTTTTCATCCTGCGGGCGCAAAGGTCGGCTTTCGCGCACTCGGTTTCCCAAACGCCTATCTTCAAGGCGTATTCCATTTCAAGCGCAGGCTTCCATCGCAGGTTGATGTCGTCAAGCTGGGCATGCAATTCCACCAGATAGGAACGGGCCTGCTGCAGTTCCTGCTTCAGCTCTTCGATGCTCTTCTGTTCTCGGGTCAAGGTCATGACAGCCCCTCCAAAATGTCTTCTCTCTTGGATAAGACACTACCACTTCCTGCGTTTTGGAGAGGTGCACCTATGGTACAGTCCCGTTTATGTCACAGCTGTTGCAAACCCCGGCAGGACTACGCCGCAGAGAGAAGCCCCCCGAAGTCTTCGACGAATTCAACAATCGCGATAGATGTTTGACGGATCTGCTCTTCTTCGGAAATCGCGGCGGGATTGTCGCCCTTCTGCAGTCCATAGCATCCGAACTGCGAATGGTTGCCGCCATCGACCACTACCTCGGTAAGGTGCTCCGAATCGATATTGGGGCGGTTTTCCCAATACGCCGTTTGATCCAAGACCCCGTCGAGGCTCCCCCTCACGCTCAGCACTTCCAAGCTGGTTCCTACCAGGTCCTCGGTCGAGTATGAAGCCAAGAGCACCAAGCCGCTCACGGTATCGGAATGCCCCCTTGCATACGAGGACGCAACCACGCCTCCCAGCGAATGGCCGCCGACATACCATCGCTGCACATCTGGAAGCTGGAGCATGAGCCCGCTCGCCGCATCAGGATTCAAAAAGGCGATGTTAGCAGGCATTTTGGCAATGACGCAGCTTATCCCGCGCTCTGCGCAGGCCTGGGCGAGCGGCGCATATGAACGATAATCCACCTTGCCGCCGGGATACAGGACCAAACCCACATGAAGGTCCTTCTCCTTCGAGGGCAAGAAGGCGATACCGCCATCGAGCTGGACCGCGGGCTTACCGACTTCGCCGTTCACGCAGCCGATCGCATGCTCTTCGGGGTGGCTATAGGAAAGCAGGTAGCAGGCAGTCGCAAGCACCAGCGCGGCAAGGCAGAGCGCACATGCGACCAGCACTTTCCGAACCTTGCCTAGACCCCGCCAACCCATAAGACCGCCCCCTGC
>SFII01000046.1 GCA_004555335.1 Coriobacteriaceae bacterium
CTGGCTGCCGCTGGGCATGGCGTGGCTGCTGGTGCTGGCTATGGGCTGGATTTTTGAAAGCTTTCTGCAGGAAACGCAGGGAGAAGCACCCTTCCGAACGCCTTCTCGCGCGGATTTTCGAAAAGGCCCCTCCTCGGGGCTATCATCCCGCGCCTAAGCAAGCCGTCCGCACCCGAACACGGGCGGAAGCACGGAAAAGAGAGGCCCTGATGGACAGAAGCAAACCCCCCAAAGCCCGCCGTCTCCCGCAAAGGGTCAGGAAAACAGCCCTGACGCTCTTCGCCGCAATGCTGGGGATGGCGCCCCAGACGGCATCCCCGGCACAGGCATTCGCGGACACCACCGGAACCGCATCCCCGCAGATCGTCATCTTCTACGGTACGGGGGAGACGGTCCACGGAGAATGGCGCGAGGACACCCTCACCATCGATGGCAAGCCGGCATACTGCGTCGAAGTGGACAGCGAATTCAAGCCGGGCATCGACGTGTCCCCCTGCGACCCCGTCGCCGAGGGGATCTGGTCGCAGGACATCTGCACGAAGCTCGCCCTGATCGACCAGTTCGTGAAATCGGGTAATTACGTTTCCACGAAGAAGGGCACGGGCGATGGGCACCGCGTCACCGACACGGACGAGCAGTATGCCGTCGCCCAATGCTACATCTGGAAATTCCTGAACGACGCCGGCTACGCGAAGAACCACTATGGATGGTTCGGCGCCGCAACCGTACAGGGAAAGGACCTGACCGGATCCGACACGGACGACCAGATCTGGGAGCACGTACGCAAGAACATCGGGCAATACCGGGGAAGCGCCAAATACTACGATTGCGGCGATTCCCAGAACCTTGCATGCAGCTTCTCCCTTTCCCCCGTCAAGGGCTATATCTCGATCAAGAAACGCAGTGCCGATGAGGACCTCACCTCGAAAAGCGGATCGTACAGCCTTTCCGGGGCGCAATACGGCATCTTCAGCAGCGAGGAATGCTCCGAAAACAGCCTGGTCGCCACCTTGGAAACCAACGACGAAGGCGAGGCCAAGTCGGAGGCCCTTCCCGCAGGCAATTACTTCGTCAAGGAAACCAGGGCATCCGCAGGATTCTCCATCGACCCATCCTGTTACCCGGTCGAAGCAGTCGCAGGCAGCGAGACCCTGGTCAACGCCGAAGCAGGCTGCGTATTCGAACAGCCCGGTTCGGGAAGCATCACCCTCCAGAAGCGAAGCTCCCAGCCGGGTATCAGCGATGGGAACGCCTGCTATTCGTTCGAAGGAGCCCTTTTCGGCATCTATTCCGACCCCGACTGCAAGAATCTGATCGCGAAGGCGGAAACCGACGAAAGCGGCTTTTTCAAGGTGGATAAGCTTCCCGTGGGCAGCTGCTATGTCCGTGAGATTTCCGCACCTGCGGGCTTTGCGGTGAACGGAGGGGTCTTCCAGACCATCGTGGAAGACGGGAAGAACACCCCCGTCAACGCAGGCTCCGTCGACGATACGCCGAAGCGCGCCATGCCCGAGCTGCTGCTGGAAAAGCACGACGCGCAGCTGGGAAGCGGAACCAGGCGGGCGCAGGGCGGGGCAAGCCTCGCCAACGCGGAATTCGAGGTGCGTTTCTATGCGGGCTCCTTCGACAAAGCCGAAACCGCCGAGCAATCGGGCGATCCGGCCCGCACTTGGATTTTCAAGAACGACGAGGACGGCAGGGTTCCCTTCGATGAGGCGCACCTGGTGTCCGGCGATGCGCTGTACCGCTGCGCCGACGGGACGCCCTGTATCCCGCTCGGCACCTTGGTGATCAGGGAAACGACCCCGCCCCGCGGATACCTCGCCAACACCGAGGCGATCTGCCTCCAGATCACCGATGACGGCTCGGCGGGCGAAACGGTGGAAGGCTACCAGGCGCCTTCGATTGGCGACCGCGTCAAGCGCGGCGATGTGGAATTCATCAAGATGAGCGGATCGGAAAGCAATAGGCTCGCCGGCGTGCCCTTCGTGATCACCAGCCGGGAAACCGGGGAAGCGCACGTGATCGTCACCGACGAGAACGGGAAGGCATCCACCGCGGCAAGCTTCCAGAAGCACAGCTACAAGACGAACCAGAACGATCAGCTGGCGGACGGCAAACAGGACGATATCCAGGACTCCCCGGGCGAACAAGAGCCGCAGCCCGAGCAACCCGGCGGAAGCGAAAGCGACCCGCAGCCCGGATCCCCCGACGATGAAAACGGCTCCAAGCCAGGGCGATCCGAAGGCGAAGAAGACGGAAAGGAGGAAAGCGGAGACCAGAAGGACGATGTCCCCCCGGTAACCGACCCTCCTGTCGATGACGACGATTCCAGCGATACCGAAGACAAGCCCTCATCCGGAAACGGCGACCCCAGCCAGTCCGATGGCGCCGGCGGATCGGACAAGCCCTCCCAGGACGACGTCCCGCCGGTCACCGACCTGCCCATCGACGACGATGACTCCAGCGACACCGACGACAGCACAGGAAACACGCTATCCGCGTTCGCGGAAACCGCACGGGCGATTTCAGGCAACGGGTCGTCCGACGAAGCCGGACACAGTCAGGAGCAGGAAAGCGAGACGGCAAACCAGAACCGTGGCACCGTCGCGCAAAAGGCGGCGCAGCCCACAGGCGTGTGGTTCGGATCTGCAGGAGAAGGCGAAAGCCCTATCGAAGCCGACGACAACATGGGGGCGCTCCCCTTCGGCAGCTACACCATCGAAGAGCTTCCCTGCAAGGCCAACGAGGGCCTGCAGCTGGTCAACGCAAGCGTCGTCATCAGCCAAGACGCCCAAACCGTGGACCTGGGCTACATCGATGATCCGGAAGCATCCATCGCAACATGCGCCCGCGATGGAGCGGACGGCGACAAGACCCTCGCGTCGTCGCAGGAAGCAAGCATCGTGGACGCCGTCTCCTTCGCGAACCTTATCCCCGGAATGACCTACAAGCTGACGGGCAAGGTGAAAGACGCCCGAACCGGCAAGGATGCGCTCGATGCAAACGGGGAGGAGATAACGGGCGAGACAGAATTCACCCCCGACGCGGAAAGCGGCACCGCCGAAGTCCGCTTCACCTTCCCAAGCGAAGGCATCGAAGGATCCCAGCTGGTGGTATTCGAGACCTTGAGCTGCAAGGACCGGGTGATCGCCCTGCATGAGGATATGGAAGACTCCGAACAGGGAATCCGCATCGCCCAGCCTGCCATCGGAACCCAGGCGTTCGGGCCGGACGGAATGGGCCAGCATGCAAGCTCCGCGGGAAGGACCGCCATCACCGACACGGTCTCATACTCCGCACTTGTTCCGGGAAAGGAATACCACCTCAGCGGAAGCCTCGCCAACGCACTGACCGGAGAAACAATCGCCATCGACGGGGAGCCCATCTGCGCAGAGCTGGACTTCACCCCCGAACAGGCAAGCGGAAGCACGCAACTCGTTTTCGAATTCGACGCCGGCAAGCTCGGGGATACAACCAAGCTGGTGGTTTTCGAGAAGCTCTTCGCGCAGGACAGGCTGCTTGCCTCGCATGAGGACAGAAACGACCCCGGCCAGACGATCGAACTCGTCGAGCCCAGGATCCAAACCAGCCTTTCCGAAAGCGTAAGCGGATCGTCGGGCCCCGTCAGCGCGGGGGAAATCCTGCTGACCGATCAGGTCGCATATTCCAACCTGACCCCGGGCGCCGAATACAAGATCGAGGGAAGGCTGATCGCGAAGGAAACCGGCGAGGCCGCCCTGGACGCATCGGGAAACCCCATCGCCTCATCGTGCGCCTTCACCCCCGAAAGCCCCCAGGGAACCGCAGCAGTCGACTTCCGCTTCGATGGATCGGACCTCGACGGCAGCACCCTGGTCGCATTCGAGTCGCTTGAAACCGACGGGAAGATCGTTGCCGAGCACGCCGACCTGAAAAGCGAGACGCAGAGCGTGAGCGTCGCATCGCCGAAGGTCCAAACCTACGCGAGCGACGCGGCAGACCAGGACCAGATCATCCCCGGCGACGGCCAAGCCAAGATCACGGACACCGTCAGCGTCACGAACGCCACCCCGGGCGAAAACTACACGCTCTTCGGCATTCTGATGGATAAATCGACCGGGCTGCCCCTGATCCAGGGTCCGAGTGGCGAAGGCGATGCCGAAGAAGCGGTCCCCGAAGGCCGGGTCGCCCGTTTCTGGGACGCCATCCTCGCAGCTGCGGGCAGGCAGGAATCCGAAGGGACGGAATCCACCGGGGGCGCCTCCCTCGATATGGAGGCGATTCAAAAGGCCATGGACGAATTCCCCGAGGTAAGCAGCCGGATCGTGACCGCCCAGCAGGATATCGCCCCCGACGCGCCCTCCTTCGAGACGCAGATGGACTTCGAATTCTCCGCGCAGGGGCTTGCGGGCCAGACGGTCGTTTTCGAGGCCCTTGCCTCGAAGGAAAGCGGGGAAGTGATCGCAAGCCACGCCGATTTGGAAGACCAAGCGCAAACCGTGGAAATCGAGGCGCCTAAGGCCAGTTACCCGCCCAGCGAGACCAAAGCCATCAACGGGTCGTTCGGCAATGCCTACGACAAAACGGGCAACCTGATCGCCCGCTACCTGTGGGTCCTCGCCCTTATCGGGGCCGCAGGGTGCGCATCCGGAGCAGTCGCCCTTTCCCGCAGAAGGAGCAGGAAAAGGCGCAAGGGCATCCGCTGCTAGCAGCACCCGCACCAATACGCAATCGGACGCAGGGGCGAAGACGCCCGCGTTCAGATAGGGAATGGAATCCGAAGAAAGGAGAAATCATGCAGAAACCCCAGAAGAGCAACAAGGTCAAGGCCCTCGCGCTGGGAGGCTGCGCGGCCATGATCGCAATCGGGGGCACGCTCGCCTACCTGACGGCAACTGACAGCAAGGTCAACGAGTTCAAGGTGGCAGACACCCTCCAGGAAAAGATCGTGCTCGAAGAGCCCAACTGGAACGCCGAAAACGCCCAGAGCATGGTGCCCACCCAGACCGTCGCGAAGGACCCCAAGCTGGTAAACAGCTCGAGCGTCGACGTCTACGCGGTCATGCAGGTGGCCGTCCCCTACAAGAGCGTCTCGATCGCATCCGCCGACGGCACCGTGCAGCCTGCAACCGAAATGGACCTGTTCACCTATGCAGTAGACAGCGCATGGAGCGAGGTGGGAAGCGGAACCTTGAGCGAGGACGGCTCCAAGATGATCCATACCTACCTGTACAACACGCCCCTGGCAGCGGGCGCGGAGACTGCGACCATCTTCGATGAGGTCACCCTGGTCAACGTGATCGACGGCCAGATCGACGGTGCCGACCTGACCATCGACGTCGACGGATTCGCCATCCAGACGGAAGGCTTCTCGAACGCCGGAGACGCCTGGGCAGCATACCAGAAGCAGAATTCCTAACCGAAGCGAACACCAGACCGCGGGCGCGCCTTTCCTGCGCGCCCGCGGAAAGGAGGCCCCTATGCCAAAACGGCATCCTAAGCGATGGACCATCCTCGCCATCGCCTCCGCCACAGCAGTATTGAGCTTTTCGGGGGCGGGTGCGGCATGGGCTTTCGTATCCACGGCATGCAGCACCGTGGAAAACCCCTTTTCCATCATCAGCTGCAAAGCGTCGATCATCGAGGATTTCCAGCCGCCCCAGACCATCATCGCCGGGGCGGAAATCGTCAAGAAAGTCGCCGTCCTCAACGAAGGCGAATCCGACTGCTTCGTCCGGGCAAGCGTCTCCTTCGAAGACGAGAACTGCAAGGATTGGGCGAGCATCTCCTTCAACAGCGCCGACTGGGAAGATGGAGGCGACGGATACCGTTACCTCAAGACCGCCTTGGCTCCCGGACTGGAAAGCCCTCCCGTCTGCACGCAGGTCGTCATCTCGCCCGATGCGAGCAAGGCGCAGATCAGGGACTTCAACGTGATCGCATTCTGCGAGACCACCCCCACGAAGGGAAGGAACGGCGCAGTCTATTCGAATGCGCAGGAAGCGTTCACCGCAAGGAAGGAATCCCGATGAAGGCGCGCCGGCTGGAAATCGCGGCAACCGCCCTGCTTGCCGCAGGGCTCTTCCTTTTTCTCGGGGCAAAACCCGCCCATGCGGCGACGACCCTGAACAAGGGCTTTTCCGACATGCCCGCGCAGTACATCGTCTTCGACAAGCTCGACGTCTCCAAGGCAACTCTCTCATCCGCCAATTCGGCCATCTCCATGAAAACCACGAGCAGCTACAACGGAAGGAAGGCGGTGGTTTGGAGCGTCACCGCATCGGGCGAAAAGAGCCTTTCGAACCCCTTCAAGATCACCTTCCCCAACGCCGGCTTCGACTGCGACGGCAACAGGGTCGATCTGGTCCTTGCATGCACCTCATGCAAAGCACAGCTCTATTCGGGGCAAACGGCGGCAGCGCGCGACCAGGTTCTGCTGATCAGCGAGCTTTCCGCCAATGACCCGGATTGGAACAGCTACATCCAGTTCACCTCCCTGCCGGATAAAGGGGCGTCTGCCATCTACGGCATACAGATGACCTTCGACGTGCGCGTATACAAGACGGGAACGACCACCAACTGCTCCTATCCGTTGCTGATGAATGTCGCGGACCTGGACTGGTACGACGAGACCACCTCGAGCAGCAGCTGGTCGGGAACCTTCGCGGAATCCATCACGCTCAACAGCGGCTGCGGAAGCAACGTATATATCGCGAAGGACAGCCTCCTGGGGCACAACAGCGCGAACACGCGCTTCTACGGCTCCGCTGTCGACGACTCGACGGAACGCTCCACCGTCGCCTTCGCGCTGAATGCCGGCGGAGGAAAGATCACCTGGGCCGGCAGCAACTGCGCGACGAAGCTGTTCTCTTCGAAGACCTTCGAAATCACCTCGAGCGCAGGCACGGGTGGAAGCATCAGCCCGAAAGGGCAGAACACCGTCGGTTGGCGCACAAGCAAAAGCTATACCGCCACCGCTTCAACCGGGTACAAGGTCTACCGGGTCACCGTCGACGGCGCACGCATCAGCGGAACGGGAGGGAAGACCCTGAAATACGACTTCGAGGACATCCGCCAAGACCACACCATCAGCGCAAGCTTCACCCCCATCTCCTACGAGGTGGCATTCGACGGCAACGGGGCGTCCGCCGGTTCGACCAGCCCCCTGAAAGGCTGCAAGTACAACACGTCCTACACCATCCCGGAATGCGGCTTCACGCGTTCCACCCACAGCTTCATCGCCTGGAACACCAAAGCGGACGGATCGGGGAAGAGCTACCTGCCGGGCAGCGCTTTCAAGAACCTCACGAGCGTCGACGGGGGCAAAGTGGTCCTCTACGCCCAGTGGGCCGACCTTGCCGTCGAGCGCATCGTCACCATCCGGATCCCGGAAGACGACTTCGCACGCGCGAAAGCGGGAAGCGGGTCGTCCCCCACGATGGTGGCGCGCTACTGCGACGAAGCCGAGGGGGTAAGCTGGACCGTGCCCATCGATCTTTCGGAATGCACGATCGAAGACGGTTTCGCCACGATAAGCACGCAGTCGAAAGCCACGGAAAGCGCATCCTGTACCCTGTTGGACAGCGCGCTTTTCCAGCTTGCGAACCGTGAGGACCGGGGGCTTGAAACCATCTTCACCCTCGCCCTCCCCGATTTCTCCCTGGCAAGCTCGAGCGATTGCGTGGTGAACCACTTCCCCGCCGAAGCAGTCACCGCCCAAGCGGCAAACGCCGACGAAGACCCCCGGGATCAGGACGAAACCGAACCCGCCGTTCTGAAAGCCCAAAGGGAAGACGATGCCGCACTCTCAGAAGGCGCCCCGCAAAACGCGGAGGAAGGCGAGGACGGAAAAAACCGGCTCGACACCGAAGCGGCAGCATCCGAAGAACCGGCGCCGGAAGACGAGCCGGACGATTCTGCGCAAGCAGGAGAAGCGCAAGGGGAAACGGGATGCTTCCTCGCCGCGGGGGCCGAAGCCAACCGCGCCATCCCCCGCGAAACGGAGTCGATCGTAATCGGCAGACCGGGCTTCGAACCCGAAAGCACCATCGACCTTTCCCGCGACCGGGACCGAAGCGTTCTGGGGGCCTACGATGATTCCCGAAAATGCTTCTACATCTACAGCACCCAAGACGCCCCCATCATCGCCGACCGCGACAGCTCGGGGATTTTCGGGGGCTTGGAAAACCTCAGGCGAATCGACGCAGCGAGCCTCGACACGAGGCAGGCGGTATCCCTCGCAGGGGCCTTCCAAGGATGCGCCGCACTCGAGGAGCTCGACTTGTCCGAATGGGAAACGGATAGCCTGGAAAACGCAGAGGATATGCTCCAAGGCTGCGATGGGCTGCTTGCGATCTCCTTCGGAAAGGGCTGGAAGCAGCCCCGATCAAACCAGTCTGCCGCGATCTTCCCCGTGGCTATGGACACCCGGGAAGGCAGCTTCGCCGCTGGCCAGGCGATTCCCTCGGGGAGCGGGCACTATTCCGCAAACCCGGCACAGAGCATGACGGAAGGAGCTGAAGCCGAGACCGCCGTAATCGGACAGGAAGATGCGCAGGAAAGCCTCCCCGATACAGCCGCAGATCAGCGGGAAGAAACCGGGGCCTCCTTGATGCCGGCAGCCGGAGAAGGGCAGGACAGTCGAGAAGAAGCGCAAGATTCCCAGGCTCCATCGGAAAAAGCCGCCGGAGAATGCGGCAACGGCACGGCAAACCCCGGCGAAGGCAACGAAGCCCGCAATCCAAGCGCGAAGGAGGCGCTGTCGTGAGCACCACGCTTGGATCTGACGCCGGGCCGGGCAAAGCGAGGCGAAGGACCCCTCGAAGGGAAGGGAGGTGGATAGCATGACGGGCGGAAGGGGCCTCGCAAAGGCGATCCTGCGGGGCCTGCCCGCCCTCGGCTTCCTCGTCAGCGCGCTCGCAATCGCGGCAGCGCTTCTCCTCCTCGCCTCGCTTCACCGCGACGCCGCCCGCACAGCCCCCTCCCCTTCCCTCGAGGTGGAAGAGGAAGGCGACGGGTTTCCCACTGTCGACTGGGATTACTGGCTTTCGGTCAACCCCGATGTCGTGGGTTGGATCACGATTCCGGGAACCCCTGTCGACTATCCCGTCGTCCAAGCGCCGGCAAACGACCCGCAATACTACCTGAGCCATGACGTCTTCGGAAAATGGAATTATATGGGCTGTCCCTACCTGGACGCCCAATGCCGAGAGGGCGGCTTGGAGGAAAGCTCGAACGCGGTGGTGTTCGGGCACAACTTGGGATACGGGGACCTGTCGATGTTCGCATCCATCGCAGACTATCTGGATACAGGGTTCGCGGAAAGCCACA
>SFII01000209.1 GCA_004555335.1 Coriobacteriaceae bacterium
GAACCCGAAGTGCCGCTCATCTGCAACACCGACGCCCGTCCCTTCCGCGCAAGCGAGGCGGCGGCAAGGCTTGCGGCGCAGGTGAAGAGCCCGGTGCGCTTCAGCCAGAGCGTGGAGTATCTAATCGCGCAAGGGGAGACCGACTTCATCGAAGTGGGTTTCGGCGCCGTGCTGAACGGCCTTGTGAAGCGCATCGACCGCACGACCAATCGCATGAAGGCGGGCACCTTGGACCAGGTGCGCGACCTGCTGGCCCGGAAGGAGGCATAGATGATCAAGACCGAACAGCGCCCTGTAGCGTTGGTGACGGGGGCGAGCCGCGGAATCGGCCGCGCTATCGCCGTTCGCTTCGCCCAGCAGGGCTTTGCCGTCGCGGTGAACCATTCCGGCGAGCACAGTGCCCAGGCGGCACGCGACCTGGCTGCCCGTCTCGAGGGTGAATACGGCGTCGAGGCGGCTGCCTTCCAAGCGAACGTTGCCGAATTCGACCAGGCGAAGGACCTGGTGGCGGCGGTCCTCGAGCGTTTCGGGCGCCTGGATGTGCTGGTGAACAATGCGGGCGTGACCAAGGACGGCCTGCTCATGCGCATGAAAGAGCAGGACTTCGATTCCGTGCTGGATGTGAACCTGAAGGGCGCCTTCAACTGCATGCGTCATGCCGTGAAGCCCATGATGAAGCAGCGCAGCGGCAGCATCGTGAACCTTTCCAGCATCGTGGGCGTGCGCGGCAATGCGGGCCAGGTGAACTACGCGGCATCGAAGGCGGGCATCATCGGCATGACGAAGGCCGCCGCGAAGGAGCTCGCACCGCGCAACATCACCGTGAATGCGGTCGCGCCCGGCTTCATCCAGACCGACATGACCGCAGACCTGCTGGAAGGTGCGGGCGAAGAGGGCTTGACGAGCCGTATCGGACTGGGGCGCGTGGGCACTCCCGAAGACGTGGCGGAAGCCGTGTGCTTCTTGGCGGGCCCAGCTGCCGGATACATCACTGGACAAGTACTCGCCGTTGACGGCGGCGTTCTTCTGTAAGGAGGAAGAAGATGACTGGAAGCGCAAATTCCGTACAGCTGCATCGTGTGGTCATCACCGGCACTGGCGCGGTGTCCCCTGCCGGATACGGCGTGGATGTGCTTTGGCAGAAGCTGATGGCGGGCGTCTGCTGCATCGGCGAACTCGACGAGGCCCTGCAGCAGGAAACGGGCATCACCGCGGGCGGCAGCGTCCCGGGCTACGACCCGCTCGATTTCTTCAGCAAGAAGGAGACGCGCCGTTACAGCCGCTTCGTGCAGTTTGCCATCATCGCGGCGGATGAGGCCATGAAGCAGGCGGGCATCGACATGGAAGCCGAGAATGCGGAGCGTTTCGCCTGCTGCTTCGGATCGGGTATCGGCGGTATCGGCATCATCGAGGACAATTCCGTGATCCGCCACGTGAAGGGTGCCAAGCGCACCAGCCCCCTGCTCATCCCCACCATCATCTCCAACATGGCGGCGGGCAACCTGGCGATCCGCTACGGACTGCGCGGCGAGTGCACCAACGTGGTGACCGCATGCGCCACCGGCACCCACTGCGTGGGCGAGGCGTATCGCGCCATCCGCTTCGGTTTCGCCGACGCGGCCCTGTGCGGCGGTACCGAGGAATCGTTGAGCCCGCTTTCCATCATCGGCTTCGGCAACCTGGGCGCCATCACCAAGTCCGGAGACCCTAAGAGGGCATCCATGCCCTTCGACCTGAACCGTTCTGGCTTCGTTCCCGGCGAAGGTGCGGGCGCGCTCGTTCTGGAGTCCCTGGAGCATGCCCAGGCACGCGGTGCGAACATCATCGCCGAGATCACCGGCTTCGGCTCTACCGGCGACGCCTATCACATGACTTCCCCCAACCCCTCGGGCGAGGGCGCGACCCGCGCCATGCTGCAGGCGCTGCAGGAAGGCGGCTTCACCCCCGCCGACCTGGGCCACATGAATGCGCATGGTACCTCCACCCATCCCAACGACGCCATGGAATCCGCTGCCCTGATTGGCCTTATGGGCGAGCAGGCCGCGGCGAAGGTTCCCGTGGTTTCCGTGAAGGG
>SFII01000210.1 GCA_004555335.1 Coriobacteriaceae bacterium
GTCCAGGTCGCGCACACGACGGAGGTCGACCAGGGAAGCAGGCAGGAAGCCGCGCAGACCGATATCCAGGATCAGGCCGCCCTTGACGACTTCGATAACCTCGCCGGTAACGACTTCGCCAGCACGGAACTTCTCTTCGACGGAGATCCATGCACGCTCGTACTCGGCACGCTTCTTGGAAAGAACCAGACGACCGTCCTTGTCTTCCTTCTGCAGAACCAGAGCCTCGATCCTGTCACCCAGTGCAACGATGTCTGCAGGATCTGCATCCTTGCGGATGGACAGCTCGCGGGAAGGAATGACGCCTTCGCTCTTGAAGCCGATGTCAACCAGAACCTCATCGTGCTCGATCTTGACGATGGTGCCATCAACCAGATCGCCTTCGTCGAAATCGGTGAGGGTGCCATCGATCATTTCATTCATCTGCTCGTCGGAGATGTCTTCGAAGTCGATGATGGCCGTGTTCTTGATTTCGGTCAAAACGGACCCCTTTCAAATGTAAAACGGGGACCCTTCGTCATGATTGCGTGTTCATATTCCATGTTCACGACGCCGCTTTCGCAACGTTTACCAACATGTCTCGGGGGCCAATATTGTCATGCTATGCAGCCTTCCTGCATAAGCCTGGCTAGTATATCACAACGAGACAAGCCGCATGGCCCCGATGGCGATGCGATAAGCGAATATGCGGTCTTCGCACAGCATTTACACAACAAGCGATTCGACTAACGCACCAAGGATAAAACCAGCCGCCAAGAAGGGTCCGAAGGGAATGGTGTCCTTCCTCCCCTTTCCGGTAACGAATGCGAATAGAAGCGCGAGCACGCAGGCGCAAAACAGCACCAGGACAAGCGATGCGCATGCCGGCATGGCCGCAAAAGCCGCAACCAGCTTCATATCCCCGCCTCCGATTGCGCGCACTCCCCCGAACCGCATCATCGCATAGTCAAACCCCACACCTGCCGCAAGCACCGCTCCACCCGCAAGCGCGGAATAGAAGCCCGTGCGCGCAAGGAGCATCGGGTTGGGATTCTCTGCTGCGAACAAAAGCCAATCCGTTGCAAGCAGCGCGGCGATGCAGGCATTCGGAATTCGCCTGGTCCTGGCATCCCAAAGGGCGATCGCCAAGAGCGCAGGCAGAAGGAGGATGGCGCGCCATCCGTCTACCGGCACGAGCCCTCCCGTGCGACAACTCGCCTTACGGTTCTCGCCTTACCCACGGATAACGCACCCCCCTTCTCATCGCGGCAAGGACATCGTAGCGCCCGCCCTTCGACGATCAGCCTTCGTTACGCCAACAGGACGCCTGCAGAAACCTGATGCCATCCTTGCAGTCACCTAACGTTTTGCGCAAGATCAAGCGAAGACGCGAAAACCCCACCCCTGAGCGCTTGCACTGCCCCATCCATCTTCAAGCAAGGTCCATCCCGCAAACCGCCCACTGCGTTGCGGACCTGTTTCCGATCCTTCGGAACAGCGAAACGTGCCGCTCCCGTAATCCGCAGACTGCCTGTTACGCTGCGAACCTGCCTTAGGGGCATCGAAATCGCAAATCGAGCTTCCTTTGCAACCTACAGGTTGCAAAGGAAGCATCGCTCTCCCGGCAAACGAAAAGGACCGCCGAAAAATTCGGCGGTCCCTCCAACAAGATCTGTCGATTCCCGAATGGGGAATTACATCATGGCCAGGCCGTAACGTACGAACATGTAGCCGGTCGCAACGATCAAGGTCAGGATCATAACCGGGAAGCCGTACTTGGTGAACTGGATGAACGAGATGGGATGCCCGTTCTTGCCGGCGATGCTGCACAGGACGACGTTGGCGGAGGCGCCGATCAGGGTGCCGTTGCCGCCCAGGCATGCGCCCAGGGACAGTGCCCACCACAGGGGGATAACGTCGATCTGGCCGCCCTCGGCGATGGTCAGGATGACGGGGATCATGGTTGCGCAGAACGGGATGTTGTCCAGGATCGCGCTGATGATGGCGGATGCCCACAGGATGACGAGCATCATGACCAGCGGGTTGCCGCCGCAGATGGCGACGATGCCTTCGGCC
>SFII01000211.1 GCA_004555335.1 Coriobacteriaceae bacterium
CACCGCCAATCCCGATTAGTGCTAGTGTTTCCCTGTTACACCCGCACCACCCGCGCATCACTCAAGAAAAAGGAGGCATGCCATGGATCTTGAATCTGTGAGGCACCGTATTCCAGGCGTCGCCCTGTGCGCCCTGCTCGCCATTCCCTGCTGGTTTCTGGGAAAG
The DNA here is from genome assembly GCA_004555335.1 of Coriobacteriaceae bacterium. Taxonomy (GTDB): domain Bacteria; phylum Actinomycetota; class Coriobacteriia; order Coriobacteriales; family Eggerthellaceae; genus W1P20-047. The sequence goes on from SFII01000211.1 coordinate 167, forward strand.
GCATTCCCCATCGTCGGCGGACCGGTCTTCGGCATTCTGCTGGGCATGGTCGTAGCGCTCGCCTGGAAGAAGCATGGCAATTTCCAGGGCGGCATCCAGTTCACATCCAAGAAGATCCTGCAGTACGCGGTCATCCTGCTGGGCCTGGGCCTGAACCTGACCCAGATCGCCCAAGTGGGTGCAAGGTCTCTGCCCGTCATCGTCACCACCATCGCAACCTCGCTGGTCGTGGCCTTCGTGCTGTGCAAGGCGATGAACATCCCGGGAAAGATCGCCACGCTCATCGGCGTGGGCTCCAGCATCTGCGGCGGATCGGCCATCGCCGCGACCGCGCCCGTCATCAAGGCGAAGGACGAGGACGTGGCCACCGCCATCTCGGTCATCTTCCTGTTCAACGTGATCGCGGCGCTGATCTTCCCCACCCTGGGCAGCATGATCGGCTTGAGCGATGCGGGCTTCGGCCTGTTCGCGGGCACCGCGGTCAACGACACCTCCTCGGTCACCGCGGCAGCGGCTTCCTGGGACGGCATGCACCCGGGCGCCAACACGCTCGATGACGCCACCATCGTCAAGCTCACCAGGACCTTGGCCATCATCCCCATCACCCTGGTGCTGGCGCTTTGGACCGCACGCAGCGAAGCCCGCCGAAACAAGGAGGAATCCGCCGAGGGCCTGGGCGGCTTCAGCATGAAGCGTGCCTTCCCCATGTTCATCCTGTGGTTCCTGGTGGCAAGCATCATTACCACCGTCGCATCCCTGGCCGGCGTGGACCCTGCCTTCTTCTCGCCCTTCAAGCAGCTTTCCAAGTTCTTCATCATCATGGCCATGCTTGCCATCGGCCTGAACACCGACCTGATCAAGCTGGTGCGCTCGGGCGGCAAGCCCATCGTGCTGGGCCTGTGCTGCTGGGTGGCCATCGCCGCCGCAAGCCTGGGCGTGCAGCACCTGATCGGCATCTGGTAGGAACGCGGCAGGAGGGAACATGGCCCCCAGATTGGAAAGCAACGTATTCAAGACCGCCCTCTTCTTCGAGGGCGGCAGCATGCGCGCCTGCTATTCCAGCGCAGTCGCCGTCCACCTGCTCGAGCAGGGAATCTACTTCGATAATGTCTATGGCATCTCCGCCGGGTCGTCGAACACGGTGAACTACCTTTCGCGCGACATCGAGCGCACGCGCGCATCCTTCACCAGCTTCATCGGCGACCCCAGAGTCGGCAACATGAAGACCATGCTGCAGGGACGCGGCGCATTCAATGCGGAATACATCTACCAGGAAGCAGGCCTGCCCAACGGGAGCCTTCCCTTCGATTGGGAGACCTTCCAGAGCAACCCCGCGAACTGCTGCGTGATATCCTTCGACCGCGATACCGGCGAGGACCTGTACTTCACACGCGACACCATGCGCTCGCTCGACGATCTGATGATGCAGGTCAGGGCATCTTCCACCCTGCCCGTCCTCATGCCCATGCCCACCGTGGAAGGCCGCCCCTGCTATGACGGCGGCTTCGCACGCGGCGGCGGCATCCCCCTGCAGAAGATCGAGGAAGACGGCTTCGAAAAAGTGGTGGTCATACGCACCCAAAGACGCGGATACCGCAAGAAGAAGTACCTGGGATGGGCCAATGCCTGGTTCTGGCACCGGCCTGCAATACGCGAGGCCATGACCTCGCGCTGGATCCGCTACAACGAATCGTGCGATCTCTTGGACCGGTGGGAACGCGAAGGCCGCGCTTACGTGTTCTACTGCGATGACTTGACCGTTGCCGGACAGGAACGCGACGTGGAGCTGCTCCAAGCCAACTACGACGCCGGTTACGCCCAGATCCTGCGCGACTTCCCCGCAATGATGCGCTTCATCGAAGACGCGGAACGCTAGCGCAGACGTTTCACGTGAAACACCCGCATCGGGCATGGACCTTGCCGGGCAGCAGCGCGAACCGGCGCGACCGCGCTTCCGCCACGGCGCAGCATGCCCGCGCACGATTGGGCAAGAGCCTGGACGCGCGTTCTGAACGCCGAGCCGCAAGACCCCGGCCAAACCCGCACGCAAGCAGAACCCCTCTAAACCAAGGAAGCCGGCCCGAAGGCCGGCTTCCTTTCATTTGAGAGAGAGGTTGGTACCTTTCGGCACGCCCTTACGCTTCCTTCTTGGTGCGCTTGGCGTATGCCAG
>SFII01000047.1 GCA_004555335.1 Coriobacteriaceae bacterium
CATGTCGGATTTCGGATAGCGCGTGAAGGTCAAAGGCTCTCCAAGGTCCCCCTCGACCAGGTCCATCACGAAATCCCTGCCCGCAAGGCGCTCGAGCATCTGCAGCGCCCTCAGGTCGGTGAGCGCCTGGTAATGCACCATCATGCGGATCGATTCTTCCGGCATGCCATCGCTGCCCGGATACACCAGGAAGGGGTCGCCCGACGGGAAAGCGCCGCCGGCATCGGTAACCGCATAGGGATTGATGCGGCTGATCGAATACTGGGAGTTGTAGAAGTTGTAGCCCCAATGCAGGATGCCCACGATGTTGTACTTGTACAGTTGGACGCCGTAAATGCGATTCCTCGCCGATGGCATAGCCATGAACCTGTTGCTCACATCCAGGAACTGCCCCGTGCAGTAATAGGTCCACTGGTCGGGCACCTCATTGGCGATGAAGTCATCCAGCTCGTTGTTGCCGGGAATGGGGATATCCACGATGCCGCGCTCGTAGATTTCGTAGCAGGACACCGCATCCATGGAACGGAATCCGTCGAGCAGGTTCCCCAACGAAGACTTCGCAGCATTGTAACCGTCCAGATCGCCCAAGGGCTCATCGCTGATGTGGAAGAAGACCCGCTCGGCAATCCCCCACTCACGCAGCTTCGCAATCAGCTGGGGTAGGAAGCTCTCCAAAAACCCGGTGTACTCGCCAACCGCAGGCGTATGCCAGCCGAAGATCTTGACCAGCTCCCCGTCTTTGTTCGCCATCACCTTCGGGGGATGCTTTGCACCCCACTGGGAAAACAGGTGCGACATCTCGAAGTAGCGAACACCGCATTCGCTGCACAGGTCGATCCATCGCTTCAGATTATCGAAACCGAAGACGTAGCCTTCTTCGGAAAGCTCGACGTCGACCAGCTGCACGGTGGTGCGCTCCAAACCTACCCCCGTATCCAAGGGAGGCGTGAACAGGGGGCAGAGCATCATGTTGCAACCGCGATCGACCATTTCCCTGAAACAGTTGCCCAGCAAGCGCCAGTGCTCTTCGGAAAACACCTCGACCCCATAGTAGTCGGCAAGGCAGTCGGCATGGATCCATTCGGTGTGCATGATGCGCTGCTCGTCCAGAACGGCCCCGTACACCTGCAGGGACACGCATTCCGACATGACGTCTCTGCCTTCCTTGCGGAATGCGATTTCCACCTGATGCATTCCCGCCGGCACATCGGGTTCAAGCTCCACGTCGACCCAGATGCTCCTCCATTGGGTCGAACAGCACACCACCCTGCCGTCGGGGATATCGCGAAGCAGGTCGGGGTACATCCCCGAAGCAGTGCGCAGGTAGTTGTCGTCCACAATCCCGTTTGTCGCACGGCCCACGGGTACCTGCTCGACCGTCCTCACGCGCACATGGGATGCGATGTCGGAATTCACGCGGATATCCAAAAGCTCCCTGCGGGGACCTTCGCCGATATAGGCGACCTGGAAGGACACGGTCTCGCCCCAAAGCCCGGTCAGCTTCGTGCATTCGGGAAGGAAGACCGGTTCCTCGTCGGAAAACACCTTCGCAAGGGAACTCAAGACCTTCGAACGGTAACCTTTTCTGTATTCAGCCACATCTACTCCTTTTCAGGAACGCTTTGCCAGGGCTCTTGACCCAGCCCCTGCAAACGGCATTCTTCCATGAGCATGTCGATCTTCTCGAAGCCTGCGTTGAATGGTATATCGCAGCCCGTCGCCAAGACGAAACCCTTCTTTGAACGGCGCCCCGCACGGATGCACCGCTGCACCTCCTGCGAGATCTCGCGCCTTCCGCCCATGAGCATCGCTCCCACCGGGTCGACGTTTCCCGCCAGCGCGAACGAATCCCCCAGAGCGCTAGCGGCCCCATCCAAATCCACCGCCTCATCCACGCTCAGCTCGCCGAGCGGATAGCGCGCGAAAAGGCCCCATATGCATTCGGTCTTGCCGCACATATGGAGCGCAACGCCTTCGCCGCATTTCCGCCTCGCATAGTCGCAAAGCTCCATCGTCACGGGGAAGACCAGCTCCTCGTACAACCCGGGCCCGATCAGGGCGGGGTTGGCCACGGGATCGGCCATGGCGATGGTCGCACCTGCGGCGGCAAGCTTATCGATGCAATGCCCCTGCACGCTTGCCACCAGCCGCAACAACACCTGCACCAGGGATCGGTCCCTGCGGCATAGGCGCAGGAAGGCTTCCACCCCCAGAACCTGGGATGCGATGGTCGCCGGTCCACCGATGCTCGCATTGACGGGCACCGTATCGCCGAAGTCGCACACCAGCCTATCGATTGCCTGCAGGAAGGGCGCAAAGCACGCGCTGCGGGCGATATCGAAGGGATCCGCCGCCTGAATTGCCCCAAGGACCGTCCCCGTAATCGAACCGCCATCCCGCTGGGACTGCAACGGAAACGGAAGCGAGCTTCCGATGGCGCCCGCTATCGTTCGCGTGTTGGGCCCTACGGCGATACGGTCGTATCCCCATCGCAGGAAGGCCGCGCGTTCGGCGCGCACCATCGCATCGGCGTCGTTCCAGATCTCCCAATCTCCCGCACCGATCAAACGGCGCTTCAGATCCCCCATGAAGGGGACGCAGGGAAACCTGTCGAACGATTTGCCCGCCGCCATGGCCCGTTGACGTTCGAGAGGGGTCATCTCGTCGAAGGGAAAAGCCTGCAAGGAAGCCCCCTATTTCATGCCGCTTAAGGTCATGCCCTTGATGAACTGCTTCTGGAACAGCACGAACACCACCACCATGGGAACCATCACCAAGGCCGCCGCAGCCATGGTTGCGGCAAGGTCGGTGGTATGGCCGTTGTCGAAGATCACCAAACCCAAAGGCAGGGTCATCTTGGTCTTATCGTTGAGCATCAGCAGGGGGTTCAGGTAGTCGTTCCAATGCATCATCGCCGTGAAGATGCCGATGGCACCGATGGCAGGTTTGATATTGGGCAGGATCACATGCCAGTAGATCCTCAAGGGGCCCGCACCATCCAAACGCGCCGCCTCGCAGAGGGAATCGGGAATGTCTTCGATGAACTGCCGGGCAAGATAGACCGAAAACGCGCTCACCAGACCCGGCACGATCAGCGCCCAGATGGTGTTGAACAAATGGATGTCCTGGATGATCAGATATCGGGGAATCATCGTCACCTGCGGCGGCACCATCATGGTGGCGATGATCGCGTAGAAGAGAGGCTGCTTGAAACGGAAGCGGTACTTCGCGAAGACGAAGCCCACCAGCGTGCTCGTCACGATCACGGCAAGCGTGGTCAGGCCGGTGGTTAAAACGCTATTGAGGAACCAATGCCCGATAGGCGCCTTCTCGAAAACCGTCAGATAGCCTTCGATGGTCCATTCGGTGGGCAGGAACTGCGCCTTATGCAGGTGGATGTCCGCATTGCTTTTGAACGAGGTAAGCACCATCCAGACCATGGGATACATCATCACAGCAGAAAGCAGGGACATGAAGGCGATGCTGAAGACCACCGATGGCCTCATCTTCTTATTCGTCTTCTTCATTACTCGTAACTCCAATCGGCCTTCATGACGCGGTCCTGGATGATCGCAACGGTCATGACGATCACGAACAGGGCCATCGAGATAGCTGCGGCATAGCCCATGTCGAAACTCTTGAAGCTGGTCCTATAGATCAGGTTCGTCAGCACCATGGCGGCGTAATTCCTACCGCCGTCTGCGACCAAGACGTTGAACTGGGCGAACATCTGGAAGTAGTCCGCCATGGTCATGATGGCCACGAATACGAAACTGCGCCTGATGAGCGGGATCCTCACGGAAAAGAAGCGGCGCAGCGCCCCCGCCCCATCGACACGGGCGGCCTCCTCCAGTTCCTTCGGAACGCTTTCCAAGCCGGCGGTGAACAAGATGACGTTGTAGCCGATATCAGCCCAGAGGGTATACAGGATGATAATCAGCATCATCGGCATCTCGGTAAGGGTCCAATTGGTCGGGGGTATGCCGAACAGCATTCCCAGGATGTTATTGATAAGGCCGCCGTCGGTAGCGATGATCCCGTACTTCCAGATGATGGAAGTGCCCACGATAGGCGCAACGCAGGGGATGAACAGGATGGTCCTGAAAAGGGTGCGCATCCACTTCTTGGGAATATGGCAGATGATCTCGGCCAAGGTCAGGGTGATGACGATGTTGGCGCTCACGGCAACGAGGCAGAAGAACAGGGTGTTCCCCACCGACTTCCAGAAAAGCGGATCGTGCATAAGGCGCGCGTAGTTTTCCAAGCCGATGAAATCATTGTGGCTGTTCGCGGGATTGAAATCGAAGAAGGATATCCCCAGGCCGTACACGACGGGATAGAAGGCAAAGAAGGCCAGGAACCCGAAGGCCGGGATCAATACTGCTGCTACGAATTTGCCGTTCTTCATCGTCACTCCAAAAGGGGGCGGGCTTTCGACCCGCCCCCGATAGTCGTCCAGACCGATGCTATTCCATGGAATAGCTGATCTTGCAGGTGTCGGAAATCTCCTGGGATGCCTCGGCGAGGGCGGTCTCGTAATCAGGGTCTTCTGCATCGCACAGGTCGATGAAGGTCTGATTGAAGATCGCACGCATGTCGGAGGTGTTGTAGGGGCCCATCCACTGGCCGTTCGGCAGGATATCCAGCAGGAATGCAGCCTGGGGCAGGGCTTCCTTGTACTCTTCGCTCTCGAGCAGGGACTTGCGGGGAGGCAGCTGAGCACAAGCGATGTTGTGGTCGAGCAGGTTTTCGGGTTCGCTGAAGAACTTCACGAATTCCCATGCAGCTTCCTGGTTCTTGCCATTAGCGGGAACGATCAGGCCCCAACCGGTTTCAGAGGCGAAAGCCATCTGGTCGCCATACTGGGGAGTGGGGATGTATTCGAAGTCCTCGCCATAGGTCAGGCCGAAGGATTCGGTGCCTTCGGAAATAGCCCAAACGACGAGTGACTGACCTCTGTGCGCATCTCCGGCAACATACACTTTCGGAACATCGGTGCCGTGCTTACCGACGGATGAAATAACATTTCCTCTTCCGTCGCGCTGAACGCCGAACGCCTCGGCAACGTAACTTTCGCATCCGACAAAGCCTGCGGCAATCAGAAGAAGATCACACGGAAGTTCTTTTTCCGAGTTGTCAACTTCTACCATAACGTTCCTGCCCGCTTTTTCATCAAACACGGACGTCAAACCGACTGTACGGATCGCACGGACCGCACCGTTGTCATCTTTAACGATTTCTTTAACCGTCGTGCAGTATATTCTCGGATCGTGTCCGAAAACGGCGATCGCCTCTTCCTGACCGTAATCGGTCTTGCAGACTCTCGGCCATTGCGGCCACGGATTGTTTTCGGCTCTTTTATCGGGCATTTTCGGCATCATTTCAAGTTGTGTAACCGACTTGCATCCTTGTCTTACAGATGTCCCGACACAGTCGTTACCCGTATCGCCGCCGCCGACAATAACAACGTGTTTTCCCTTCGCGTCTATCTCAAATCCGTCAACGTCTCCGATGACCGTTGAGGTCGCCGCCGAAAGATAATCGACCGCAAAATGAACGCCTTTTGCGTCTCTTCCGGGGACTTTCAGGTCGCGCGGGGTCTTTGAGCCGCAACAGAGGACAACAGCGTCAAATTCGCGCATGATCTCGTCGGCGCTTATCTCTTTTCCGACGTTGACACCGCAAGTGAAAACAACGCCCTCTTTTTCCATCAGTTCGACACGTCTGCGAACGACGGATTTATCAAGTTTCATATTCGGGATGCCGTACATAAGAAGCCCGCCCGGACGAGCGTCTCTTTCGTAAACGACAACTGAGTGCCCGCGCTTATTGAGTTGATCCGCGACGGCAAGTCCCGACGGTCCCGATCCGATAACCGCAACGCGCTTTCCGCTCCGCTGTTTCGGTATACGGGGCTTCATCATTCCCGTCGCAAAGCCCTCTTCGATTATAGAGAGTTCGTTATCGTGAACCGTGACCGAATCTCCGTTCATTCCGCAGGTGCAAGCCGCCTCGCAGAGCGCGGGACACACCCTGCCCGTGAATTCGGGGAAATTGTTTGTTTTCAGAAGCCTTGAAAGCGCTTCATCCCAATGGTCCTTATATATTTCATCGTTCCACTCGGGTATCAGATTGTGGAGAGGACATCCGCTGAACATTCCGCCGAAGTTTTCGCCCGACTGACAGAACGGCACGCCGCAGTTCATACAGCGCGCGGCCTGCTTCTGCCTTTCAGCCTTAACAAGAGGCGGATGAAATTCGGAAAAATTCTTTATTCTTTCTTTCGGATCGACAGAACTGTTGCCGAGTCTGTCGAACTCCAAAAAACCGGTTGGTTTTCCCATTTATCTCACCTCCGTTATGATCTTTGCAGAGCGTAAAACGCCTGCATGGTCGCTTCTTCGCGGGAAACGCCCTTTTCTTCAAGTTCTTCGACGGCGTTGAGCATTCGCTCATAGTCCTTCGGAATGATTTTTTTGAATTTCGGAAGATATCCGTCAAAATCGTCCATGATGGTTTTGCCGAACGGCGAGCCTGTTCTGCGGACATGCTCGGAGATAAGCGCTTTCAGTTCCGTAACATCGCGTTTTTCGGTAACTTCGCTCATATGAACCATTTCTTTGTTTATCTTCATATAAAGATCATGCGAGTCATCGAAGACGTATGCGATACCGCCGCTCATACCTGCGGCAAAGTTTTTGCCTGTCTTGCCGAGAATAACGGCTCTGCCTCCGGTCATGTATTCACAGCCGTGATCGCCGCATCCTTCGCAGACAGCCACCGCGCCCGAGTTGCGAACGCAGAAACGCTCTCCGGCAATACCGTTGATAAACGCTTCGCCGTCGGTCGCGCCGTAAAGCGCTACATTTCCGATAATTATATTGTCTTTCGCGTCGAACGCAGAGCCTTTTTCGGGCTTTACAACGAGTTTTCCGCCGGACAGTCCTTTGCCGAAATAATCGTTCGCGTCACCCGTCAGATCGATCGTCAACCCTTTCGGAATAAACGCGCCGAAAGACTGACCGCCTCCGCCGCAACAGTTGACGGTATACGTGTCGTCATCAAGCGAATTTCCGAATTTCTTCGTTATTACGGAACCGAGTATGGTGCCGAACGTTCTGTTCGTGCTTGAAACAGTCACATTCTCCGAATGAGACTTCTTTTTGGCGAAAAACGGCTCAAACGCAGGAAGGAGAACGCTTTCGTCAAGGGTCTTTTCAAGTTCAAAATCAAATTTATCGGAATTTTTGAAGTGTATTGCGGACGGTTGACCGAGGATCGCGGAAAGATCGATCGTGTCCGCTCTGTGCGTGACCCTCTTTTCCCTCATGCGAAGTTTTTCCGTGTGTCCCACAAGTTCATCAACTGTACGGACACCGAGTTTTGCCATTATCTCGCGCAGTTCTTCCGCGATAAACAGCATAAAGTTCATCACATACTCGGGTTTTCCGCTGAATCTGCTTCTGAGCTCGGGATTTTGCGTCGCTATACCGACGGGACAGGTATCGAGGTTGCAGACACGCATCATCACACAGCCCATCGTTACAAGAGGCGCAGTTGCAAATCCGAACTCTTCGGCGCCGAGAAGACATGCTATCGCAACGTCTCTTCCGCTCATCAGTTTTCCGTCCGTTTCGAGGCGGACGCGTGAGCGGAGACCGTTTCTGACAAGCGTCTGATGCGCTTCGGCGAGTCCGAGTTCCCACGGCAGACCCGCGTTGTGTATGGAACTTTTCGGAGCGGCGCCCGTACCGCCGTCATAACCGGATATGAGAACGACTTCCGCTCCGGCTTTCGCAACACCGGACGCAATCGTTCCTACGCCTTCCTCGGAAACAAGTTTGACGGAAATGCGCGCGTCTCTGTTCGCGTTTTTAAGATCGAAAATTAGTTGCGCAAGATCTTCGATCGAATATATATCATGGTGCGGCGGAGGTGAGATCAAAGAAACTCCGGGCGTCGAAAAACGTGTTTTTGCGATCCACGGATAAACTTTTTTCCCGGGTAAGTGTCCCCCTTCGCCGGGCTTTGCGCCCTGCGCCATTTTTATCTGGATCTCTTTTGCGCTGCAAAGATATTCGCTCGTCACGCCGAAACGGCCGGACGCAACCTGCTTGATCGCGCTGTTTCTGTCCGTCCCGAACCTCGCGGGATCTTCGCCACCTTCTCCGGAGTTTGACTTGCCGCCGAGGGTGTTCATTGCGATCGCCATGCAGGTGTGCGCCTCTTCGGATATGGAACCGTAAGACATCGCTCCCGTCTTAAAGCGTTTTACGATCTCGCTCGCGGGCTCGACTTCGGAAAGAGGTATTCCCCCGTTTTCATCCCAGACAAATTCAAGAAGTCCTCTCAGCGTGTGCGGCTTTCTCTCATCGTCAACGAGTGCCGAGTACTCCTTGAATTTCTCATACGAACCCGTTCGTGTCGCATCTCTGAGAGAAACGATCGTTTTCGGAGAATACATGTGGTCTTCGGCGTTTTTACCGGAGCGCAGTTTATGCAGCCCGATGCTTTCAAGCGTTTCGTCAACGCCTCTGCCGAGAGGATCAAACGCAAGATCATGTCTGAATTCAACACCTTCGCTGATCTCTTTCAGACCGATCCCTTCAACGGGACTGATCGTATTTGTAAAATACTTATCAATAACGTCTTTGCATATACCGACAGCTTCAAACAACTGAGCGGACTGATAAGACTGCAAAGTCGAAACGCCCATCTTTGACGCGATCTTGACAATACCGTGAAGAATGGCGTCGTTGTAATCGTCAACAGCTGTGTGATAGTCCTTGTCAAGTCTTCCCGCGTCGATAAGCGCCCCTATGCTTTCCTGAGCAAGATACGGGTTGATCGCGCGCGCACCGTAACCGAGCAATGTCGCGAAATGATGAACGGAACGAGGCTCCGCGCTTTCGAGGATAACGGAAACGGCGGTTCTCTTTTTCGTTCTGACCATATATTGCTCAACGGCAGAGACCGCAAGCAAGGACGGAATCGCAACGTGGTTCTCGTCAATCCCTCTGTCGGAAAGAATAATGATGTTCGCGCCCTTTTTATACGCCTTGTCGCATTCGACGAAAAGTCTGTCAACCGCCTTTTCAAGCGAAGTGTTGACGTAATAAAGAAGAGAAACGGTTGCGA
>SFII01000048.1 GCA_004555335.1 Coriobacteriaceae bacterium
TGGAAATCGGCGAATCCGTGCGTATTTCCTACGTGGACCAGAACCGCGAGGGCATCGACCCCGACAAGAAGCTGTGGGAAGTGGTTTCCGGCGGCACTGATTACATGATGGTGGGGGAGACCGAAATCCCCAGCCGTGCATACGTTGCCGCATTCGGTTTCAAGGGTTCCGACCAGCAGAAGCCCGCAGGCGTGCTTTCGGGCGGCGAGCGCAACAGGCTGAACCTGGCGCTTACCCTGAAGCAGGGCGGCAACCTGCTGCTTCTGGACGAGCCCACCAACGACCTCGACGTGGAAACCCTGTCCAGCTTGGAAGCGGCGCTGCTGGACTTCCCGGGCTGCTCCGTGGTGGTAAGCCACGACCGAATGTTTTTGGACCGCATTGCCACCCATATCCTGGCATGGGAGGGTACCGACGAGAACCCCGGCAATTGGTATTGGTACGAAGGCAACTTCGAGTCCTATCAGAAGGATAGGGAAGCCCGTCTGGGCAAGGAGGCGGCAAAGCCCCATAGGCTCCATCGCAAGCTGACCCGCTACTAGTTTTCTGTCGTTCCGATATCGGCCCGGCTTCAAGCCGGGCCGATTTATGCGGCCTGCAACCCTGCCGTCTTGCATAAGGCAAGCCCAGCTGGCGTAAGGCAGGCCCAGCTGCCTGCATGCTTTTTGCCTGTATCCGGTAAAGCGTCTGCTTGAATGCCCCTTTCACCTGCTTGGGTGGCATCGTCCTTATGCCGGGATCCCTCATCCCGCCCTCCCTGCCAGGTAACGCTTTGGCGATTTTCGTTGAAATTCCAGCCCGTAAGCCATACGCTAAGGAGTACGCGCTTGTTCGGTTGCGGGCAGGCGGGCTCATCCGATATCGATTTAGGTGGTTCGAATGCCGAAAGATAATTACACGCTTGCGAAGGTCTGCTATTTCATCACCGCGATGTTCGCAGGATTCGCCGCTTTTGCCAATTTCAGGTCCAGCAGGATGGTGCTGGCGGTTGTTTGGGCAATCCTCTGCGCGGTCTTCCTGTTTGCGGCCTATAAGATGAAGGTCAACGGTCAGAAGGCAAAGGAAATCGGCATGGTCGACAACTCCAAGGGCGCCCGCAAGGAGGCAAAGCAGCGTAAGGCCGCATTGCGCGCCGCGGAGCTGGAAACCGCCAAGGACCAGATTGCCAGCCCTGCAGCGGGCGACGGCAACATCGCCTCTGCTGTAAGCGCCAGCCTGTATTCCTCCAGGGGGGGCAAGAAGAAGCAGTCTGCAGACGCTGCCGATAACGGGCAGGGGGCAGGGGATCGGGCCCAGTCCGCTGACGAGGCAGCAGACCCTGCGGAAAAGGAATAGGCTGGGCGAACAGCCGGCAGGTTATCGAAAAGCAGACCCGGAGTCCTCATGCGGATTCCGGGTCTTTTCATGGGTTCGCGGTATTACGCCGGGAAGGGGGCGGCTCGTCGAATGGAGCATGAATTCCATTACCTGTATGTTGTCGAATGTGCCGATGGCAGCCTCTATACCGGTTATGCCGTCGATGTGCCCGCCCGGATTGCCGCTCACAACACCGGGAAGGGTGCCAAGTACACGAGGGCACGTCGCCCCGTGAAGCTGCTGGCCCAGGCCCGCTTCGAAAGCAAGAGCCGTGCGATGAGCGCCGAATACCATTTCAAAAGGCTTTCGCGCGACCAGAAGGACGCGCTTTTGGCCCGTGCGGCAAACGAGCCCTTCGAGCGGGTTTTGGAGTGTCTGCTCCCCGGTTTGAAGGGCCCGTTGGATTCTGATTAGACGGTCTCGTACTGGGGACCGGTTTGGGAATTTGCCCTGGTATCCACCCTGGTGCTGATGCCGTTCACGGTCACGCGCGAGTTGGGTGGAACGCTTTCGGTGACGAAGGTGGAACCTGCGATGACCGATCCTTCGCCTACCACGGTCTCGCCGCCCAGGACGCTTGCGTTGGAATAGATAGTCACGTTATCGCCGATGGTGGGGTGGCGCTTGGTTCCCTTCAGGCTCTGGCCCTTGCGCAGCGAAAGCGCGCCCAAGGTGACGCCCTGGTAGATCTTCACGTGCTTGCCGATCACGCAGGTTTCGCCGATGACCACGCCGGTTGCGTGGTCGATGAAGAAGTAGTCTCCGATAGTTGCTCCCGCATTGATGTCCACGCCGGTCTTGGTGTGGGCGTATTCGGTCATGATGCGGGGAATCAGCGGTACGTTGTGCTCGTAGAACACGTGCGCGATCCTATGGACGAAGATCGCGAAGAATCCGGGGTAGGAGTAGATGATCTCTTCCTTGCTGCCGGCAGCGGGGTCGCCGTCGAAGGCCGCCTGCACGTCCTTGAACAGCCTGCGCTGCAGTTCGGGCAGCTGATAGAAGAAGTCGGAGCAGATGCTGCTGGTTTCTTCCTCGATCTGCTCGATGGGCTTGCTTGCGCCGTCGCGGAACAGCAGGGCTTCACGCACCTGCGGGTGCATGCGCTGCTCGATGCGGGTGAGGGTTTCGCCGATGAAGTAATGCGGGCCCGCACCGCAGGGTGCCTCGGTGCCGAAATAGCGGGGGAAGAGCACTCGCTGCAAATCCTTGAGCATCTCGATGATTTCCGCCCTGCTGGGGAAATGGCGGTTGGGGTCATCGAATGCCAGGAACTCCTCGTTGTAGTTCTGGGCGATCTGCTCGATGATGTCGCCGATCTTTTCGTTGAACACTTTCTGCGTGCCTTTCTATTCCTAGTACTACCAGGAAAGCAGCTCGTAGCCGTCCTCGGTAACCAGGACCTGGACTTCCCACTGGGCGGTGTCCTTGCCGTCTGCGGTGACGACAGTCCAGCCGTTAGGATGGCTCATGTTGATTTCCTGGGTGCCTGCATTGATCATAGGTTCGATGGTGAATACCATGCCGGGGACCATCACCATGCCGGTGTTGGGCTCGCTCACATGGGATACGAAGGGGTCTTCGTGGAAGTCGAAGCCGATGCCGTGGCCGCCGAACTCGCGCACGACGCTGTAACCATGGGTTTCGGCATGCTGCTTGACCGCAGCGCCCACGTTGCCCAGAAGCTCCCAGGGCTTGACCTGCTCCAGCCCCTTCAGCATGGCCTCGCGGGTAACCTGGACCAGCTTCTTCCTTTCCTCGGATACCTCGCCGATGCAGAACATGCGGCTGGAGTCTGAATAGTAGCCGTCCAGGATGGTGGAGCAGTCCACGTTGACGATGTCGCCTTCCTTCAGGACGTCGTCCTTGGAGGGGATGCCGTGGCAGACCACTTCGTTGATGCTGGTGCAGACGCTCTTGGGGTAGCCTTCGTAGCCCAGGTCGGCGGGGGTGCCGCCGTGCTCGATGGTGTAGTCGTATACCCACTGGTCGATCTGCTCGGTGGTGACGCCGGGGCCGATGTGATCGGCAACATAATCCAGGATGCCGATGTTGATTTCGGCACTGCGCTTGATGCCCTCGATGTCGTGCGGGCCCTTCAGCGTGTCATGGTAGGGCAGCAAAAAGCCCTGCTCGTAGAGCTCTTCCATGTGCACGTCGAAGGCTGCGTGGCACTTCTTGTATTTCTTACCGCTTCCACACCAACAGGCGTCGTTGCGGCCGAGTCTGGGTTTATCCCAATACATGGTGATCCTTTCGCAAAATAGCTTGCTTGATTCTTCTCGCGGAACATGATAATGCCCCAGGCTACGTGGGGCGGATGGTTTTTATTCGCAGATGTGGCTCATTCCCTGTTCCAACATGGTGTAGACATGGGCGTCTGCGAGGGAGTAGATGACATTCTTGCCGTCTCGTTGGAATTTCACCAGGCGGGCCTGCTTCAGGATGCGCAGCTGGTGGGATGCGGCGCTCTGCGATGCCCCGATCGCAGCGGCGATGTCGGCGACGCAGCGCTCGGTGTTCATGAGGGAGTAGAGGATCTTGATCCTGGTGGTATCGGAGAAGACCTTGAATAGGTCGGCAAGGTCGTACAGGATCTCCTCATCGGGGATCTCGAGCGTATCGATTTCTGCGTGCGGCAGATGGCAGCTGCAGGCGTGCCCTTCGGCGGCCGCGTTTGCTGCGGGATTGCCGTCTGCCGGTTGCTGGATTCCTGGCTTCTTCGCATCTTCCATGGGTGTCCTCCATTCGTGTTCCAAAGGCGATTCTCTCACATCCGATGGGCTTTCCGGCTCAGTGGCGCCGTTTCGGCGAAAAGCTTCGAATGGCTGGGAAAGAATAAGCGTTTTCCTTTGCGATTCATTATGAATAACGCGTTAATACGCCCCCATGCAGAGGGGGGAAGGCAGATTTGTCGAGGATACTTACATGCAGGATAATCGAGCGGCTGTATTCGGGCTGCTTGCTCCGTATCTTGGAATGCGGTTCACCGCAGCGGCGATCTTCTTGGTCGGGACCGCGTGTTTTGCGCGGACGCTGCTGGAAAGTATGAAAGGTGAAAGAAATGGAAAAGATCCGCGTAGGCATCCTGGGCTACGGCAACCTGGGCCGTGGTGTGGAAATGGCGATTACCCAGAATCCCGACATGGAACTGGTCGGCGTGTTCACCCGCCGCAACCCCGAAGACCTTCAGATCGCAACCGAGGGCGTTCCTGTTCGCTCCGCTGCCGATTTGGATGCTGGCGTTGACGGCATCGATGTCCTGATCCTGTGCGGCGGCAGCGCGACCGACCTGCCCAAGATGACCCCCGCATATGCAGGCAAGTACAACGTGGTCGACAGCTTCGACAACCACGCGAACATCCCCGCTCACTTCGCCGCCGTCGACGCGGCTGCCGGCGAAGGCGGCAAGCTGGCGCTGATCAGCTGCGGTTGGGACCCGGGCCTGTTCAGCCTGAACCGCATGATGGGCAACTGCTTCCTGCCTGATGGCACCGACTACACCTTCTGGGGCAAGGGCGTAAGCCAGGGTCATTCCGATGCGATCCGCCGCATTCCCGGCGTCGCCGATGCGAAGCAGTACACCATTCCCGTCGATGCCGCAATCGAGGCTGTGCGCGCCGGCGAGGATCCCGAGCTCACCACCCGCCAGAAGCATCTGCGCGAGTGCTGGGTGGTTCTGGAGGAAGGCGCCGATGCCGATGCCGTGCGCGAGGCTATCGTCACCATGCCCAACTACTTCGAGCCCTACGACACCACCGTCAACTTCATTTCCCAGGAAGAACTGGACCGCGACCATGCGGCAATGCCCCACGGCGGCTTCGTGATGCGTTCTGGCAAGAGCGCATGCGGAAACCGCTTCCTGATCGAGTATGCGTTGAAGCTGGATTCCAACCCCCAGTTCACCGCGCTCGTGCTGGTCGCGTACGCCCGTGCAGTCGCCCGTCTGGCCCAGGAAGGCCAGAAGGGTGCCCGTACCGTATTCGATGTTGCCCCCGGCTATCTGAGCCCCCGCACTGCAGACGACCTGAGGAGCAATTTCCTGTAAGGAATCCTCTCCCGATAATCGATCCACTGGCAAGGACCTGCGAGTTTTCGCAGGTCCTTGCTGTGTTTCGGCAGAAGAGACGCGTGTTGCGTGCTTTAGGCAGCTTGTCCGATAGATTATCGCGGAAAGAAATTTCCAGAACCGATTTTCGCGGGTCCTTGTTTCTATTTGGGGAAGAAGGTAACCTAGCAAGCAGAGGGTTGAAACGCCCGCGGATTTCCGTGGTCGCGTTTCGCCCTACTTTTATAGTCTTTTTCGAATAGGAGGTGCTTTTCATGAATCTGTCGAAACCGAACCGAGGGGTCATCCTGACCGCGGCAGCCGTCACTTGCAGCTTTTGCGGCGCAATCTACATGTGGAGCATCTTCACTAATCCCATGATTGCCGAACATGGTTGGAATGTTCAGGAGATTTCGCTTGCCTATTCCATCTTCCTGCTGATGAGCATGGTTTCGGGTTTTTTGTGCGGCAAGGTACAGGATAAGATCGATACGCGTGCCCTTATGTTGATTGCCGGTTTGCTGGAATCGGTCGGTTGGGGCATGACGGGTTTCGCGAGCAGCATCCCCATGCTGTACTTTACCTTCGGTATCATCGGCGGCTTTGGCGACGGTATCGTGTACAACCTTTCCGTGAGCGTTGCTACCCAGTGGTACCCCGATAAGCCCGGTTTTGCAAGCGGCATCTGCACGGGCTGCGTTGCCTTAAGCGCATTGCTGTTCGCACCGTTGGGTCAGCTGTTCATCAGCCATTTCGGGGCATCGGGTTCCTTCAAGCTGTGCGGTGTGATCTTCTTCGCGTTCTTCTTCGTCTTTTCGTGGTTCTTGCGCATGCCGCCTGCTGTCTTTGTGGGCGACGAG
This sequence comes from Coriobacteriaceae bacterium, assembly GCA_004555335.1. Taxonomy (GTDB): domain Bacteria; phylum Actinomycetota; class Coriobacteriia; order Coriobacteriales; family Eggerthellaceae; genus W1P20-047. The sequence goes on from SFII01000048.1 coordinate 6,265, forward strand.
GATGCGCAGGTTCGGAAAGGCGAAGCAGTCGATAATCATGCGGGAGCCGAAGCGGCTCAGCAGAAACCCAGGGATTTCACCACTCTTCAGATGGTGCGCCAGCCCTTGTTCTGGATCATCTGGGTGGGCGTGTTTCTGGCGTCTACGTCGGGTCTGATGGTCACGGCACATACTTCGGGAATCGGCCAGCTGTTGGTGGGCATGACCGCGGCCCAGGGCGCCCTGATGGTGGGCGTGTTCGCGGTGGGCAATTTCGCAGGACGTTTCGTGAGCGGAAATCTTGCCGACCGCATCGGATGCGCCAATACCCTCATGCTGCTGATGCTGTGCACGGCAGCGGAGATGCTGTTCTTCTATGCGGGGGCGTCCGGCTTCACATCCTTCATGATCCAGACCTGTCTGCTGGGGTTCTTCTTCGGAGGTGTGATGAGCAACCTGCCCCTTCTGTGCTCTACGTATTTCGGCTTCAAGCATTTCGGGGGCAATTACGCGATCTCGTATTCGGGATATACCGTCTCCGCGCTGGTCGGCCCCATGATCGCCGCTTTCGTGCTTGCGAATACTGGCGGCTACGATGCGGCGTTCTATATCGCTGGCGGTCTTTCCTTGCTGGCGTTTGCGGCATTCCTGCTGGTCAGGTTGATTCCCGAGCACCTGCGCGGACGTTTCGCGGTAGCGGATTAGCCCTGCACGCTCATTCGCTCTGGGAAAGCTTCGGAAGGAGGCATCATGGGAATCCGTGAGAGCTTGGATATCGGCGCCTATCTGGTTGCCGGACCCGAAAACTGCAAGGGCAGGCTGTTCGGCAAAGTGGTGAGGCAGGCGGTCGATGCGGGTTTTACCTGCGTGCAGGTTCGCGCGAAGGATTGCAGCGCGCGCCAGATGATGGATTGCGTGCGCGAAGCGGAACAGGCCATCGCCTCTGCCGGCAAGCAGGATCGCGTAGCGCTTTTGGTGAATGACCGGCTCGATGTGGCCTTGGCCTGCCGTGATGCGGGAATGAAGGTGGACGGGATCCATGTGGGCCAGACCGACATCCCCGTCGAGGTGTGCCGTCGCTACCTGGGTTCCGATGCGATCGTGGGGCTTTCGGCGGGCGTGCGCCAGATGATCGATTACGTAAGGGCCTTCGACGCAAGTTGCGTGGACTACTTCGGAGTGGGACCCCTGCATGAGACCGAGACCAAGAAGGACTTGCAGAAACGGGAAGATGGCAGCGTGATCACGCGCACGATCGACGAACTGGAAGAGCTTGCCCGCATCACCCCGGTTCCCGTGGTCGTGGGCGGGGGAGTGAAGCTGCCCGATATCTCCGTCATCAAGGCAACGGGCCTCCACGGCTTTTTCGTGGTGTCTGCGGTTTGCGGTGCCCAAGACCCCTATTCGGCAGCGCGCGAGCTGGTCGATGCGTGGGGTGAAGCCTAGCGCTTGCCGTGCCTTCAGGTGTCTGGAAAGCTGCCCTCTGAAGGGCGTGCGAGTAATGGTTGATATCGGGAGAGGGTCGGGCAGCCGGCCCTCTCTTTTTCGTGAGGAAAGATTTGCCGGTATCCGCATCCGTCTTCTTCACCGTTCGATCGATGGGAAGACAAATGGTGGGAAGCTTGCAGGGGGCTGGGGTTCTAGAAACGAAGAAGGGAGGCCAACCGGCCTCCCTTCTGTTCGGAATCGAAAATCAGATTGAAAACGTCACCGAACCCTTATGCGAGCTTGCGTTTACGGTATGCCATGAAGGCGACGGCTGCTGCAACTGCTGCTGCACCGCCGAAGCAGAGGCCTGCGAGGGGCAGGTTCTGGTTGTCGCCGGTCAGCGGCATGGTGGTGCTGGCGGACTTGCTCTTGCCCGGAGCATCCTTGACGTTCAGTGCTGCGATGCCATCGTTGTTGGTGGCCAAGGGGACAACAGCGCTGCCGCCCTGGTCGATCTTCACGCTTGCCTTGCCGTTTTCCTCAACGAAGTTGATGTTGATGGGCTTTTCGATGCCGTATCCGTCAGGAGCCTTGGTTTCGTTCAGGACGTAGGTGGTGTCCTTCTTCAGTCCATCGATTACCATGCCGGATTCGCCGGAGGTCCAAGATCCGATTACGTTGCCGCTCTTGTCTTTCAATACGAATTCGGCGCCCTTCAGGCAGGTGCCATCTTCGGCACTGACCTTGGATACCACGATGCTGAAGGTCTTGCTTTCATCCTTGTCCTTGTCATCCTTGCTGGCGTCGATGCTCTTGGCGCCGGCGGGGATGTCCTGGGACCAGATGGCGTAGACGGTCATATTCTTGTTGACGGGGGTTTGTCCAGGAACGAAGGTCTGCTCGTCTTCGGTGATCCAGCGTTCGAAGATCCAGCCCTTTTCGGTGGGATTATCGAATGCGGGGACGCATGAGCCTTTGTCGACAGGAATGTTATTGACGGCAATGGAGCCATGACCGTTCAGGACGAACGTTACTGTGACCTTTTTGCCTTCATCATTTGACGAGGAATTGGAAGTGTTAGTGTTGCTGGAGTTGCCGTTGCCGGTGTCCTGCTCGACGGGCTCAAAGACCGGGTCGGCGGTGATATTGCTGGTGACGATAGTGCTATCGGTCAGCTCTTCGCCGGTTTCCCGGATGGTCCATTTTTTAAAGGTGTAGTCTTTCTTTTCGGGTTGGAATTTTGCCAAGGAAACGGTTTCATCTCCAGCAAGGTCAAGCTTGCCGGTATTGAAGGCTTTTCCGTCTTCAACGTAAACGATGGAGTTTCCATTTTGCTCGTCAATAAGGGTTACTGTCGATGCGAAAACGGGGCTTGCATAGGTCTCTTCTTCGATGATGGTGTCATCGGTGATGAACTCGCCGGGCTTTCCGTTGATTTCCCAGCCGACGAAAAC
>SFII01000049.1 GCA_004555335.1 Coriobacteriaceae bacterium
GATAATCGTATTGAAAATGCCATCGTTCTAGTGTACGTCTCTGTCTTGCTATGTCTTTGATCGATATTTTTGTAAGGCGGGAAAACATTCTGATCATTACATCGACACCGTGTATAATGAGCCCATCGGCAGCCTATGTGCTAGGTGGGCGCGCCGGGTTAGACTTGGCGCCGTAATGTTACTGGTTACGGCGCCTCTCTTTGTGTCGTCTAACTGCGTCACCCATGGCGGGCAATAGAGTGAGAATAACGGTTATTAATCCGAGCGTTGCCGTAACAAGCTCGATAATCGAAATTGCCAGCTCCATGAAACCACCTCCTTTCCTAAGATCGGAGGCGCGCCCACTCATAGGTCTTAAGCCGCTGAGCGTTCGAGTATCGTACTGGGCCGAGCTTGCATATCTGCTGCAAGGGCCTTACAGATGTCTTGCCGGGAATTGCCTGCAAGTTCCCGTTTTTCCAACGGCAAAGTCATCGTAAAGACGGTTTCCGGGCGCAAAAAAATCGACGGAAGGGAATCCCTTCCGTCGATTACGTTCGATGCTTGATCTATTCCGCTTATTCGTCCTGCTCTTCGATGGGATAACTTCCCAGCACCTTCACGTTGCGCAGCTTCAGGCGCAGGCAGCTGAGTGCGGTTTGTACGTCGGGGTCGTAGACGGATCCCTCGATATCCACGAAGAACATGTAATCGCCCAGGGCCTGTTTGGTGGGGCGGCTCTGGATCTTGGTCAGGTTGATGTTCGCGTAGGCGAATTCCGAAAGGATCATCAGCAGCGCGCCGGCGCGGTCTGACTGCAGGAACAGGGCCAGGGAGGTCTTGTAGCGCTGTCCGGTGAATACGGGCTTGGTTCCGGGGCGTGCGATAAGCGCAAAGCAGGTCTGATTGCCGAAGTGGTCTTCGATCTCGCGATCCACAACCTCGGCGCCGTGCAGCTGGGCGGCATATTCGTTAGCGATGCCCGCGATATGCTTGTTGTTTGCGGCAAGCTGTGCGCTTTCGGCAGTGGATCGTGTGGTCATGGTATCCCGTCCCGGGAACTTCTCGTTAATGTATCGGCGGCACTGCCCAAGGCCCTGCGGATGCGATGCAATGGTGGTGATATCGGCTACGGTGGCGCCCGGCTGCATCAGCAGGGTGTGATGGATGTTCATGATGTGCTCGCCCAGGATGATGGCGTCGCTGTTGAAGGCGAAGTTGTCGAGCGTGCTGGTGACAGGGCCTTCCAGCGAGTTTTCCGTGGCTACTACGCCGTAGGTCACCTTGCCGCGGTCGACGTATTCGAAGATGGTGTTGAACGAAGGGCAGGGGACGAACGTTGCATCAACTCCCAAGCGTTTCGCGAACACGCGCGCTGCTTCGTCGGAGTAGGTTCCTTCGGGGCCCAAGTAGGCGATCGAGATTTCTTTCGTCATGGTATTCCTGCCAATCAATAGGGTTACGTGCGCGTTAGATTGTAACGCATCCCGTCAAAGTCCCTGTAAGGTGCCCTCTCCAGAAGGCCTATTTCGGCTGTAAGGTGGGCTAATTTCAAAAACCCCCTCTTCCCCCACATAGAATCGGCGCAAACAGTTGGCGTGCCGTTTCTGCGGAGGTGGATCATGGTGGGGAAGTGCGTTTCCAGGGTGATAGATATCGAGCTGATCGTAGCAGCGCTGGTGGCGATTGCCGTTGTGGGTGTCGGGTTTGTGGGCTTTAGGCCCTTCGTGGTTATGTCCGGCTCGATGGAACCTGTGCTCAAGGTGGGTTCGCTTGCGTATGTGAACACGCGCGTCAGCCCTGGCGAGCTGGAACAAGGCGACATTGTCACCTTCAGCACGGAGGAGGGGAAGACCGTCACGCACCGGGTGGTGCTGGTTGATTCCGATGCGCGGGAATTCGTGACGAAGGGCGATGCCAACGGACAGGTCGATCCAGCGCCCGTGCCCTTCGATCGTGTGGTGGGCAGGACGGTGCTTAGCGTCCCCTATGCGGGCATGGCGCTGGATGCGTTCATCGCTAACAAGGTGGCGTGGATCTGCGTATTGGTGCTGTTCAACGCGGTGCTTCTTGCCTTGCCCAGGATATTCCGAAAGGAAGCGGGGCCCTTGCGATGAGGGTGCTGCGCGAGCCTGCGAAGGTGTTTCTGGCGTGCCTTTTACTGGGGAATCTGGTGGTTTTCTCCAGCTATGCGGCGCGGCTGAGCGCGGTCGAGCTGGAACAATCCTTCGGTGTGGATGCCGTGAAGGTGGAGGTGGATGCCTCCCGCCCTGAAAGCGACCTGCTTCTACCCGGGCAGGAAGTTCCCCTTCGCTTCACCGTCAGGGAAACCGGCGCGGATTGCTATATCCGTTGCAAGGCCGAATACCGTACGGGCGAGCCTTCTCCTTCGGGCGGACGGACGGTTGCGGTTGACTACGCGGGCATGCTCGACGGCTCGCTCTGGGTGCAAGCCGCAGACGGGTATGCCTACTACAAGCCCGTGTTGCACCAAGGTTCCTTCGTGGTGTTGGAAGAAGCCGTGCGCGATGTGTTCGATGGTACGGCGGAATCCTTTTCGCATGTCTTCACCGTCGAGGCGGTGCAGGCGCGCCATATGAGTCCCGATTATGGGGCGGCGTCGCCGTGGGGCGATATCCGCATCCAGGAATACCAGGGTCAGACGGTGGTGTTCCAGCAGGGGACCGGCGAAGCGCCGTATTCGCTTTCGTACAGCCAGGACGAGGGTTTTTCGGTGTCCGATGGCGGCCTGTTCGGGCGGTTCGCCACGATGGTCCCCGGTGACGAGCGTTCTGGTGCGGTGGTAGTGCGCAATACAGGAAGCAAGCCTGCCCGGATGTTCTTTTGGGTGACGCTGCCCAAGGATGCCGCATCGGAGGTTCTGACAGAGAAAGCGCATTTGCGGGTGTTCACCGATGAGGCCGATGGGGAGCGCACCTTGTATGAGGGCAGCCTTGCGGGGGTGACTTCTGCGCAGAAGCTGAGCTTGGGCGAGCTTGCGGCAGGGCAGTCGCAGGAGCTGTGCTTCAGGCTTTCCTTGCCGGCTTCATTGGACAACGGGGTTGCGGCTGCTTCAGGTGGCCTTGCCTTCCGCTTCCAGGCGCAATCGGCGGAAGACGGCGGATGGCCCGATGGGGGCGCTGCCGACGGGGCGAATGATGCTTCGGGCGGACAGGATGGATCCGCTGGCGGGGGCTTTGCACAAGGCGATGATGAAAGCGGCTCGAGCACGGAAGCCGCTGACGGGACGGATGCAACGGGAACCGCCACGACTGAAGGCGCGGAACAGGGCTCATCGGTGGCGAAGCGCGGTTTGGCCAAGACCAGGGATTTCCTTGCGCCAGTGGTGCCCGCATTGCTTGTGGTAGCCGGTATGTCCGCTTTGGCGGCGCTTGTGAGCTGGTTTGCAGGGCGGACGATGCGCCGCAGGCGGCCGAGGGTACGGGGGTGATGCGATTGGTGAAAAGTGTCCTTGCCTGATAAGCGTCAAGGCTGCGTATAATCGACCTTCGTATGCAATGTGATTGCGTGTGCGAAAGATCGGGAGGAAATGGTGGATTTTGCGGACATCCGAGTAGGTTCCCACGTACGGATGGGCGGTGTTGATTGGGATGCCGTCTATGAGGAAGCGGGCAGGTTCCTGCTGCTTGCCCATGACGTTCTGCAGGGGGAAACGGGGATCCGCCGCATCCGCTTCCATAACCGCATCGGCGATGCCACCTGGGAAGGTTGCAGCCTGAGGGATTGGTTGAATGGCGAGTTCCTGGAGGCGTTCACACCCGAAGAGCGTACGCATATCTGCACCTCGCGCGTGGTGAACTATGACAGTTCGCGCTACGGCACCCCCGGCGGGGCCGACACGCTTGACCGGGTGTTCTGCCTTTCGGTGGAAACCGTGCGCTCCCTGCTTTCCGAAGAGCAGATGAAGGCATCCCATTGCTGGTACTTGCGCTCGCCCGGTTTCCAGGCGTCCTACGCGGCCAACGTGCGCGAAAACGGAGGGGTCTTCGAATTCGGGCGCCACGTATTCCTGGAGTTCTACGGTATCAGGCCCGCAATGTGGGTTTCTGCGCAGCCCTGTGTGGAAGACGCTTCTGCCATGCCCTTCGTGAGCCTGTTCGGCTTCGACGGGATGTCCGTCCCCGCCCGCATGCGCCTTGCCATGGCCTACCTGGCATCGTATCCCGCAGACGGTGCGGCCGATGCGCGTGGGCAGCACGTGCTTGACTTTGCCCGCCAGAACATGGACGTATTCGCGGATGCCGCCTTTGTCCAGGCCAATGCCGAGGAAATCGTGCTCGGCGCCGTGAGGGCGGGGCTTGTGGATGCCGGCAATGTGGACGACTTCCTGGACCGTGCCCGCGTGATCGAGAACTGGTCGCTTGTGGCCGACCTGCTGGAGCATCGTGCGTACGGCGTGTCCTTCGGCGATGGGCTTTCCGAAGATGAGCTTTTGGAGTTGGAAGTGTTCGGGGGTTTGGATTAGCGGATGCGCCTGCCTGCGATTATTCTTTCTGGCGAATAATTTTCATCCGAAGGCAAAGGAATATACTGGCAGCTGCGAGCTCCTTTCTGCGAAGAGCCGTGTTTCTTCTGCATAACAATCTATTCATCTGCCGCCTGCCCTGAATGGATCATTCCGTTTCAGAGAGCCGGTGTGCGCCCGTTCTGCGCTGGGTGCGGTTTGGGCGGCATTGCGTTTTCTGGAGCAAGAAATGGAAGAAAAGAACGTTTGCGGTATTTGTCAGGGCGGCTGCCATGTGATCACCGATATCGAGGACGGCTGCCTGAAGGGCGTGCGCGTCGACAAGGACTCTCCGCTGGGACGCCTGTGTTCGCGCGGTGCGATTGCACCCCAGATCCTGTATGGGGATCAGCGCGTCAAGCATCCCCTTATCCGCACGGGCGAACGCGGCGAGGGCAAGTTCCGCGAGGCAAGCTGGGACGAAGCCTTGGACTATGCCGCTCAGCTGATCAAGGACACCGCTGAAAAGCACACCCCGCGCTCGCTTTCGTCGTACTACGGCCGCGGCGTCTTGGGCATGCCCATCATGGCATACGGTATTGCTCCCCAGTCGCCCCTCTATCGTTTGGGATCCCCGAACGATACCAGCTGCGGTTCCATTTGCAACCTGGCGTCGAGCACCATGGCTCCCCAGACCGTGTTGGGCCTGGGTGTGCGTCAGATGGTTCCGGATGTAGAGAATAGCGACTTGGTGATCGTTTGGGGCAAGAACAGCGCAACCGACGACGGCCCGCAGGTCATGTTGGCCCGCATCAAGGCCGCCCAGGAGCGCGGCGCGAAGGTGATCGTCGTCGATCCCCGCGAAAGCGGCGTGGGAGAGATCGCCGGCTGGTGGATTCCCATCCTGCCTGGCGGCGATGGTGCATTCGCTTCCGCTCTGTTGAAGATCATCATCGAAGAGAAGCTGTACGATCGAGCCTTCGTCGACGAATACGTGCAGGGGCTGGAAGAATACGCCAACTACCTGCAGGGCCTTTCCCTGGATACCCTGAGCAGCCAGTGCGGCATTTCCGTGGAGGATATGAGGCGCTTCGTTGTCGAATTCACATCCACTGCCAAGGCTTGCCTGGTGGCTTACACCGGTTTGGAGTATGCACTCACTGCGACCCAGGCGAACCGTGCGCTCTATGTGCTGTGGGGTATCACCGGCAAGCTGGATACCGAAGGCGGCATGTATCTGAACTGCAGGGGCGTTTCCACCTTCCAGCTCGCATCCGCGCCTGAAGGCGATATGCCCTTGGGCTTTGACGACGCGCCTTTGTATTACGGTTTCTGCAAGCAAGCGCAGTTCATGAACTTCCCCAAGGCGGTTTTAGAAGACGATCCCTATCCCGTGCGCGGCCTGCTGGTGGTGGGCGGTTCCCCCGCAACCTCTTTCCCCGAAAGCGATACCTGGCGCAAGGCGTATGAGAAGCTGGACTGCATGATCGTGCTCGACCGCTTCTTCACCGAAGATTCCCGCTTTGCCGACGTGGTGTTCCCCTCCACCTCGGTTTACGAGAGCATCAAGATCGTTCCCAGCGAAGAAGGCCGCAAGCTGCGCGAGCCTTTAATCGACCCGGTAGGGGAGTCCCGCGAGGACTGCCTGATCATGGGCGAGTTGGCGTGGCGCCTGGGCGTGGGCGAGGGATTGCCCCGCACCACCGAAGAGCTGAGGGATTGGCTGCTTACCACCCCCATTCCCTTCGCGGGGGATTTCGTCATCCGCAAGGGCGTGGCAGAGCGCGAATACCGTAAGTACGAAAGCGGCTCCCTGCGCGCCGATGGCAAGCCCGGGTTCCCCACTCCTTCCGGCAAGCTGGAGATCTGCTCGAGCCTGCTTGCGGAAAACGGCGTGACCGCTTATCCCGAGTATGTGGACATCCGCACCCTGGATGGTATGGACCAGGCAAGCTATCCCATGCTCATGACCAGCGGTTCCAGGAGCAACAACCGCATGGGTTGCCTGGGCGCGAACTTCCCCCAGATCACCCGTATCGAGCCCGAGCCCTTGGTGGAGATTTGCGAAGAGGATGCGTGCAAGCTGGGTGTGGAAGACGGCGGCAGGGTGCGCGTTACCACCCCTACGTCGCAGGCGGAATTCACCGCGAAGGTGTGCGGCGTTGCGCCTGGCGGCATCCACATCCCGCACGGTGGCGGCAGCGCATTCGACAACGATGCGTGGCGCGATGGCGGCGTGAACGCCCTCAACTCGCTGAATACGCGTGACAGCATTTCGGGCTTCCCGGCTTTCAAGGCGGTTCCCTGCCGCGTTGAGGCGCTGTAGGCCCGCTTTCCGCAGGCACGATTCGAGCACTCGGTCCGTTTTCATAGATGAGAATCGCCCGCAGCCGGAACTATCCGGTTGCGGGCGTTCTAATGCGAAGCATCCAGGTTGGTGTGAGTGGGGTGGGTTGATCGGTTCCGTTGTACGGAAAACGCTATCCTGCTTTGTTCTTCCCAGTTCAGGCGGGGATTGCGTCTATCTTGCGGAGGCTTCCCCGAAGAAGCTTTTGGCGAGCTGCGTGAATTCTGCAGCGTTGTTGAGCATGGCAGGGTGGTTCCCCTTCGGGAAAATGTGCTTTTGGATGCTTTCCCCGTATCTTGCAATTTTTTCGAAAAGCAGCTCGTAATGCCCCTGGGGGAACATCTCGTCTTCGGCGCTGCCCGTAAGCAGCAGCGGTGCTTTCAGTTGCGAAAGGGGCTGATGGCAGAAGTCAACCACATTTCGTGCGTGGCGGACTAGGGCATCGGTATCGGCATCGATGACCTGTTTCCAGTCATCGCCATGCATCGCTTGCAGCATGCTGCAAAAGCCCTCCATCTGTTGAGCGTATTCCCGTCCTGCTGCTATCGACTCTGTTGTTTTGGGGTCGGCTTTCAAGCCTTCGAAGCTGTCGCAGATCAGAGCTGCAATGCGTTGCGGATGCTCGAGTGCCAGGTTCAATGCAGCAAGGGCGCCTCCGCTCGTGCCGATTACGTATACCTCTTCCAGGCTAAGGTGGTTGCAAAGCGTCTCGGCTTGCTCTCCCCAAGTGAACCAGAGGTCTTCCGGCCAGGTTGGGATACGGTCTGATAGCCCGTTGCCGAGGAAATCGAGCGTAATCACCCTGTATTCGTTGTCGAATAGGGGAATAACCTGCGAAAACAGTCTGCTGCTTGCAGTGTTTCCATGGAGAAGGAGGAGCGGCTTTCCAGTGCCGTTTTCAGAATAGAAAATCTGTCTTGCCTGGTAATCGAAATAAGGCATGAGGACTCCTTTTCGGTTCGTCGGATTCCTTTTTTCGGCTTGGAATGGGACGCGGGGATGCTCTCGTGAATTTTTTAAGTCATCGTGTACCGAACGCTATCAGCAATCGAGGACAACACCGGCCGTATCGTCTGTCTGCTATTCCGAAGGCGCGTTTTCGTTTGCCGGTCTTCGTTCTGCCAGTTTCAGAAGGCACCAATAGACTGCGCTTCCGAAAACGTAGGCGGCCAGGTCCAGGGGGTCGGCTATGCTTCCCGGCACGAAGAAGGGCGCCAGGTATTCCCAGAACAGCCCGCACAAGAAGATGTATGCAAGGCAGAAGGGCAGCCTGCAAATCCGGGTGCTTGGCCTGACCAGGTCCAGCAGCAGGTTGGTATATCCCAGAAAGGCGATGCCTCCCAGAAAGTCGTTCAGGTGGTTGTGCACCAGCAGGGAAAGCAGGGTCGCGTCCGGTGGGACGGCCTGCTTAAGCACCAGGTTGTTCGAATAGAACAGTACGCAGCATGCCGCCAGGATGCATGCGTCGAAGGCCAGAGCGCGACGCGAGGCCAGGATGTTCGACCTGGCCTCGCGAAGCAGTGCGGGGGTGCGTTCGCCCGCCGCTCGGTTTCTGTTGGTTTCGCTTTCCTGATTGCGGGAATCGGGCATGCCGTTTAGCCGCAGGTTGCGAAAAGGAAGAGTCCTGCAGCAATGCCGATGGCGATGATCACAACCCACCAGCAGCCTCCGTGATTGTTGTTCATGATCCTCCCGTCAAAAGACTCGGGTTTAGTACAGCAGGAATTATGATTCTACCAGTACTGTGCCGAAGAGGGCAGGTGATTGCCCTGTTGGGGTGATTGCGCACTCGGGTGCGTGGTAAGGTTGCAGGGCGAAATGACGAGCGAAGGGAGCGGACATGGAATCGATGCGGTCGGGCGGCTTGTGCGGTAGCGGTTCGCTTGTATCCATCCGCATCGAGCTTGCTGGTGCGCCTGCAATCGAATGGACGGGCGAGGCGCCCGGCTTCTATCCGGTTGAGCTGGTGCGCAACGAGGCGGCCTTCGCCTTGTGCGAGACGCCTTTCGATCTGCTGCGGGCGCTCTGCGGAAGCGTGTCGACCCTCGATTGCGGCGGGGCGGACTTTATCCGTGAAGCCATCGGTGAACGGGTGATATCCCTGGGTGGCATAGATTGCGTGCTTTCGGTGGCGGTCGCCGTGGACAACTCGCAGGCAGGCGAAGGCTGGGAATCGGGCAGTTCGACGTATCTGATGGGGTAGGGACCCACAGGGCGTAGGGCCGCACAAGGCGGTTCCGCAGTGCGGTTGGGCTGGCCTGCGGTTTGCAAGATCCTTGCCGGAGTCCTGTTAGTTACCGGTAACTAACAG
>SFII01000212.1 GCA_004555335.1 Coriobacteriaceae bacterium
CTCACCAACCCCGACAGGGGTACCACCGAGGCGATACGCCTGGCGAAGAAGCTGGCCTGCCCGCTGGTCGCCAACAAGGATCCCATGAAGTACTGCAAGCGCATGGACGAATGCTGCAAGAAGCTGTGTCCGCAGGGCTCCGATCTGCTGGTATGCGCCATCACCTGCGATTGGGGGGTCCTCTTCCCGGTCGAGCTGTTCACGCCCGATCCCGTCCCTATCGCCTTCGAGGATCGCGAGTACCTGACGGTCGCCGAAAAGGAGCGCGCACTCGAGATAATGTACGGCGATTGGCAGACGCCGCCCCCGCCGGGAAACCGCGAGATGCATACCATGGGTGCATATTATCTGTAACCGCTTGCATAGCCCCCGCAACTGTGCGGGGGCTTGCTTATAATTGGCCCCATGGAACAGAACGTAGATAAGCAGCGCTGCGAAGCGCGCGAGGTGAAAAAGCGTATCGCCGTGGTGACCTTGGGCGTCAAGCTTGCCGACGAAGTGCGCGGTTATACGCGATTCCGCAAGATCGCCCAGCTTTTAGTAGAAGCGGGCTTCGAGGTCGACCTCGTTACCAGCAGCTTCCAGCATTGGGACAAGGCCCATCGCGATGTGACGCGCGAGGTATATTCCCAGCTGCCTTATAGGGTGGTCTTCATCGACGAACCCGGTTATTCCCGTAATCTCGATTTGAAGCGCATTGCCAGCCATCGTGTTGCCGCGAAGAATCTCGAGGCGCATTTCCAGGCGAACCGCGGCAGGTATTCCCTGATTTATTCCGAGATCCCCCCCAACGACATGGCCCTGTGCTGCGCACGCTTCGCGCAGGAAGAGGGCATCCCCTACGTGGCCGACATCAACGACCTGTGGCCCGAGGCGATGAGGATGGCGATCGATGTTCCCGTGCTGAGCGACATCGCATTCTTTCCCTTCGCGCGGGATGCGAAGAAGGTATACCGGCTGCTCGATGCGGCGGTGGGAACGTCTGACGAATATGCGGCGCGGCCGGGGTTGGACCGGAGCGAGCCCTATCGCCATATCACCGTGTACGTGGGCAACGACCTGGCTGCCTTCGACGAGGGTGCCGCCCGATTCGCCGAAGAGGTATGCAAGCCCGAAGGCGAGTTCTGGGTCACGTATGCCGGAACCCTGGGGAAAAGCTACGATATCGCAACCTTGGTCCGTGCGGGTGCCGCCTTGGACGGGGAATGCCCCGGCCTTCGCGTGAAGATCCTGGGCGACGGTCCCGACAGGGAGTCGTTGGAGGATCTTGCGCGCAGCCTTTGTTCGCCTGTGGATTTTCTGGGCTACCAGGATTACGGGCATATGGCTGCCTGGTTGCGTAAATCCGACATTACGGTGAACTCCCTGGTCAAGCAGGCGCCGCAGTCCATCGTGACGAAGATCGGCGACTACCTTGCGAGCGGCCGTCCCATGATCAACACCGGCTCCTCTCCGGAAATGAGGGGGAAGGTGGATGCAGGCGGTTTCGGCGTGAACGTGGAAGCCGAGGATGTCGCGCTTTTGGCGGGCGCCATCAAGGCGCTTGCGGAACAGCCCGGCGCATGCCGCATCATGGGCACGCGGGCGCGCAGGCTCGCAGAATCGCAATTCGATCAGGATGTCGCATATCAAGAGATAGTGAAATTGGTTCAGTCGCTTGCCCGATAGGAGTAGAATCGACGGACTAGTTTCGTAAAAGAGGTAGAAATGACCGCAACCGAATGCACTCAGCGAACCATCGCCTTCTCGCCTCCGGATATCACGGATGCGGAAGTCGAAGCGGTCGCGTGTGCCCTGAAAAGCGGCTGGATCACAACCGGCCCGCGCACAAAGGAGCTCGAAGAACGTCTTCGGGATGCATATTCGTGTGCCGGCGTGGCATGCCTTTCCTCTGCGACCGCAGCACTGGAGTGCGCCCTGCGCGTAATGGGCGTCGGCCCCGGCGACGAGGTCATCACCAGTGCATATACCTATACCGCATCGGCATCCGCAATCGTCCACGTGGGGGCGACCCCTGTGCTGT
>SFII01000213.1 GCA_004555335.1 Coriobacteriaceae bacterium
TCAGGTACCGCAACTGCTTGCTGATTCCAACTTTGGAAAACTTGATCAAAGGGGCACTGTGCTAGTGCCGGATGTCGCTTTCGATCCAGAACGTGTATCTTCGGTCATCGTGCTAAAGCGAGACGGGGATTTGACCTTCTACCCGCTTGACTGCATGCATCCGGAAGACCTCCTTCACTATGGGGAAGCGGGTCTTATCGCTGAACTCAACATCTGGGGTTGCTACGATAATCTCCAGCTTGATGCTTGTGACCTTGTACGGGGTTTCCTCTTCGATGAGGACACGATGACGGTAACCATGTGGGGCCTTTGCTGCGAGCTTGTACCCGAATATCTTGAGGAGGCGTGGTCAGGCTGGAAAGTCGTTGATCTGGAGGGGGACCAGGAAGGGTTCAACCGGATAATCAGAAATAAGGTGGGATAGGCGGCAGCCAAGCTATTCCGCCACCCTGCATGCTGTCGCTTTTGCAGTATCCAGCGTACTCCGAGTATAGCCTTTTTTCGCGGAGGGGGTTGCCGCTGCGGAAGTGGGCGTGAACCTGGCTGCCATCTTGCCGCTGTAAGTTTCGCTCCATGATGACGTTATCTGGGTCCTTCCACCTTCCAGCGAAGGAATTGCCCGTGAGGCGGCAGAGGTCTCGATGCAGTTGCAGGATGATCCCTGGGGTGATGGGGATAGCGTCATGGCTCTCATGGATTATGTCGAGGACGTACCTGTAGCCTGAGATCTCCCTCTCGTCGCGGTTCTTGGGTTCTGTCTTATCGAGCATGAGCTCGCGCAAGCGCTTGTCAAAGTCGAGATGTTCTCGATTCTGTTTGATGCGCCCGTGCTTTGGATTTTGGCGACTTCGACCAAGGTGGCGGGCTGGAATATTAAATGGTACGAAAAAGGGGCGCCACCTGGGGTGACGCCCCTTTAAGGGACACGTATTCTGCCCTATATCCGGTTTTGTGCATTTTCCGCACTAGGCGATACGCAACAATACTCTGCGCACAGTTAAAACAGCACTCTGACCTGGGGTTGCTTATTCCCACTCCACGGTGGCGATGGGCTTGGGAGACAGCTCGTAGCACACGCGGCAGATGCCGGGGACTTCTGCCAGGATACGGTTGGTCATGCGCTCCAGCAGGTCCCAATCCAGGCGGGGTACGGTGGCGGTCATGACGTCGATGGTGTCGACGCAGCGGATGATGCAGGGCCATTCATATGCGCGCTTGCCGTCGCGAACGCCGGTTGCGCGGTAGTCGGGCACGACGCAGAAGTACTGCCATACCTTCAGGCCGGCAGCGTCGATTTCCTCGCGGACGATCGCGTCTGCCTCGCGCAGTGCGTTCAGGCGGTCGCGGGTGATGGCGCCGGTGCAGCGCACGCCCAGGCCGGGGCCGGGGAAGGGCTGGCGCTCGACCATGCTTTCGGGCAGGCCCAGTTCGCGGCCGACGACGCGTACTTCATCCTTGAACAGCAGCTTCACGGGCTCGACCAGCTCGAACTGCATTTCCTCGGGCAGGCCGCCCACGTTGTGATGCGCCTTCACGCCATCCTGGGATTCCAGGATGTCGGGGTAGATGGTGCCCTGGCCCAGGAAGCTGATGCCTTCCAGCTTGGCTGCTTCCTCGTCGAACACCTTGATGAATTCCTCGCCGATGATATGGCGCTTCGCCTCGGGCTCGTCGACGCCGGCCAGCAGGTCCAGGAAGCGGTCGGTTGCATCCACATAGATCAGGTTCGCATCCATCTGGTTCTGGAATACGTCGATGACCTGCTCGCTTTCGCCCTTGCGCATCAGGCCGTGGTTCACATGCACGCAGATCAGCTGCTTGCCGATTGCCTTGATCAGCAGGGCTGCGACGACGGAGCTGTCAACGCCGCCAGAAAGGGCCAGCAGGACTTTCTTGTCGCCGACTTGCTCGCGGATCGCGGCAACCTGTTCGTCGATGAATGCCTGGGCCAGTTCGGGGGTGGTGATGCGCACCATATCGTCGGGACGCTTGTTGGGATCCATGCGGGCCTCCTTCGGGT
>SFII01000214.1 GCA_004555335.1 Coriobacteriaceae bacterium
GCTGCTTTCCGAATCCGTCTACCCGCTGTTCGAGGCGGCGCAGGCGTCGGGCAAGCTGTTCCTGGTCATCGCGCTGTTCGTGGGCACGGTGTTCGCATGCCTGGCTTCTGCCAACGGCTGCATTATGGACGCTGCCCGTGCGTGGAGCGTCCTTTCCCGTGACGGTTTGCTTCCAGAAGTCTTCGGTAAGTTGCACCCCAAGTTCAACTCCCCCTATCGCGCGATCATCTTCCTGATTCCCATCGCCGCAGCCGTGGCGATGACGGGCTTGCTGGACCAGGCGGTAACCCTTTCTGTCTTCTCCGCAATGGCGGTCTACATCCTGACCGCGGTCAAGTTCCTGCGTTTCCGCAAGGTCTATCCCTTGGACAAGGTCAAGCGCGTAACCACTGTGAAGCTGCATCCGCTGCCCGCATACGCCGTCATCGTGATCTGCTCGGCGGTTCTGCTGGGCATGACCATCAACTATGGCACCACCATGATCGCGGCAGCCGGCTTCTATCTGGTTTCTTCCGCATGGTTCTTGCTGCGCCGCCAGAAGATGATGAACACCCGCGCGTTCTATGCATCCGCGATCGACGCCCTGGGTTATCCCGTGCTGGAGAAGAAGGCGCGCGGACATGTTGGCGAACAGCCCGCTGCCCAGCCCGTCCTTCAGCCTGCACCCGCGCTTGCAACCGCTGGTGCCGCCGCGGCGAGCGACGAGAAGCGCTGCCCCTATTGCGGCGCGGTTATCGGCAAGCATCGTTACTGCCCCGATTGCGGACGCCAGCAGTTCCCGCCCTTCCAGACCATCGAACGCGGCGATATCTTCCGTTTCGGCAACTACCACGGCAACATGGACTGGGTGGTCCTGGACAAGGCCGATGGCAAGCTGCTGCTCATGACCGAAGAGTGCATCGACTGCCGTGCGTTCCATCACGAGTGGACCGATGTTTCCTGGGAGACCAGCGACCTGCGCAAGTGGATGAACAAGGACTTCCTAGAAAAGGGCTTCAACGAAAACGAGCGGAGCATCATCGTGGAATCCCGCGTCGCTCCCGGTATCAACCCCAGCTTCCAGTCCTATCCCGGCCAGGCAACCATGGACAAGGTATTCCTGCTGAGTATCTTGGAAGCCGAAAAGTACCTGGACAAGACCGATAGCGACTGCTCGATGCAGGCCGAGGCTACCGATTACGCCAAGGAATGGGGTGCTTGCATTTCCGAAAACGGCAAGACCTGGTGGCGCCTGCGCTCCCCTGGTATCGACCAGCGAAGCACTGCATACGTGGGACCCGGCGGTCGTATCGTCGCAACCGGCATGGACGTCGACTACGCTGCACACGGCATCCGACCCGCTATGTGGATCTCTGTCGAGTAGGCAAACAACAACCCGAAGAGCGTTTTCCTTCGTTTTCCTCCGGAAACGCCCCTTCAAGGCGAAAGGCTGTCGCATTGCGGCGGCCTTTCGTTTTCGGGGTGCAGGGACTGTGCCTGAGGGCGTGTTCTCGAATAGACCCGGCGTGCGCGCATGGCGTTTGCGCATTCGCAAGGCCTTGGGTGCGCCGTGAATCGCGGGGATGCTGCTTTCTTCCCATTCCACGTGGAAAAAGGGCGTCGATACGCTAGAATTACAACACTATGTATGTTTGATGGCGTACTGCGGGCTTTTGCCTGCATGAAGAAAGAGGTTGGAATGAAGAAGAAAGTCCTGGCGCTTGCAACCGCGATGGCAATTTCCATGGGTCTTCCTACCATGGCATTCGCCGCCCAGTACAACAGCCCCTCGGGCACCACTGCAACCGATTCCAACGGCATTGCCCTTACCGTTTCCGGCGGCACCGTGTTCGGCGATGGTTTCATCCACGTCGATCCCATGGGCGATGCTGCTTCCAACGTGCCCGAAGGCGCCAATGTGCTGGCCACCTTCCACGTATGGGGCGACGAGGGTGTCGAGTTCGACAAGCTTACCCTCACCTTCAATGTGGGCTCCCAGTATGCAGGCAAGACGGTGACCATGTACATCCAGTACGACG
>SFII01000215.1 GCA_004555335.1 Coriobacteriaceae bacterium
TGCGCAGTTCTTCGACCGCATGGAAGTTAAGGATGCACTCTCCTATTTGCGTATGATCGCCTTCGCGGACGACCTGGCATTTGCCCGCATCGCGAACAAACCCAAGCGCAACCTCGGCGAAAAGCGCATGCGCTTTCTTAGGGAAAAAGCAGAACAGGAAAACTGCACCCTCTATCAGGCCCTGAAGCGAAACCTCGAAGACCCCATCATGCGCGGCACGAAAGCAGCTGAATTCGTTGAGCTTATCGATTCGTATGCAGGACAGAGCGCACAGCTGCCGGTATCCGAATTGCTTTCGACTCTACTTGACGAAAGCGGATACGAACTGGCTTTGCGAACCGAAGGAAGCCAGGAGCGATTGGACAATCTGGCAGAGCTTAAGCAGGCGGTGTACGAATACGAAACATCCTGCGGTGAAGAAGCCAGCTTGGAGAACTTCCTCCTGCACGTGGGCCTGTTCACCAATCAAGACACGGCCACTGCAAAAGACAAGGTAACCCTCATGACCGTCCATGCGGCAAAGGGCCTGGAATTCCCCCATGTGTTCCTCTGCGGCATGAATGAAGGCATATTCCCCTCCCGGAAGGTGAAAACGCTTGCGGGCATGGAAGAAGAGCGAAGACTCGCCTTTGTTGCACTCACCCGCGCCCAGGATTCCCTTCATTTATCCGGTGCGGACGGATACAACCTGGATGGCGTACCCCGTTACCCTTCGCGTTTCGTCCTCGATATCGACCCGAAGCATATCCAGTTCACACCCGAACCGCCGGAAGAATCGATCAATCAGGCGCGCGCCTTCATCAAAGCGCATGCGCGCACGCTCACCCCATCAAGCAGCGTGCCCAAATTCTCCAAGGGAAGCGTCGTGGTTCATCGCACCTTCGGACGAGGAACGGTAGTGGATATCGACGCCGATCGCGGAGCATACATCATCCAATTCGACAAGCTGGAAACCACGCGGAGCATCGCCTTCAAGATCCGCTTGGAGGCAGGCGAATGATTCCGCTTGACGCGATATAGCGGCAAGCCCCCCGGAATCGAGGAGCTGCGCACATTGATTGCCTTATGGCGTCTCCCCTTCCTTCATGCAAACGCGACTTGTCGCATATCAGTACAACGACAGGGCATAGGGGCCGAACAGATTAGCGGCGCGATAGTAGGTTTCCAACCATGGACCCACCGACTGGCCCTTCATCTCCTTGAACAAGGCCCACACGTACCACTGGAAACCGACGATGCCGATGGCGGCCATACAATGGCGCATCTCTTCGAATAGGGGCTGCCTGCCGAAGTAGTAAGGCAGGATATCCTGGGCCTGCTCGATGCTATACCCGGATCCCTGGGAAACGAAATTGCCGATTTCGTTCGCATAATCGCTCATCGCAGCGTATTCCCAGTCGATCAAGTCCAGGTCATCGCCATGGATGAGGATATTCGGAGCATAGAAGTCGTTATGGCACAGCACGGGCTCGCCTGATTCGGCATGGAAATGCTCGGCAAGTTTGCGGGCGCAACCTGCCATCTGGGAAAAATCCTTCGGCAGAGGGTGTGCTTCGCTGTTGAGCACATCCAAAAGCTTCATTGCATCCTGATACGGATCGAAGGAATAGGGAATGCACTCCCCGCTTTCATGGAGCGTTCGGATTGCGGCCAACGACCCGGCAACATGGTCTCGGTTGGAATAGTCAAAGGGTTCGCAGTCGGCAAGATAGCGCGATACCAGCCATCCCCTGTTGGGATCCCCGTCAATAAACGAATCAACCAGGCCCAATTCGTGCGCAATGCGTATCGCCTGGCCTTCGGCCTTTCTGTTCACTACCGTTTCGGTGCCATTGCCAGGATGCCGGTATACATAAGGCTTCCCTCCTGCAAAGAACAGGAATGTCAGATTGGTCATTCCGGATCCGATAGGGCAAAAGCCCGAAATCTTCCCACAATCTTCTCCCAATGCCCCGCGGATGTTATCCAGGATCTGAGAATCCAGGTTCAGGATAAATCGCGAGTCGTAAGAACAAAGG
>SFII01000216.1 GCA_004555335.1 Coriobacteriaceae bacterium
AGTGGTACGACGCGCTGAGCGAATAGAGCACGATAAGCGAGATACCGTAGATGAGGGCTGCGGCGATGCCTGCTCCCGAATGGTGGGATACGGCCTTGACCAGGCAGATCACGAGTGCGGCAATGCCCAGCGCCGCCCCCAGGATATGGGACCAGGCGTTCAGCTGCTCTTCCAGGCGCGAGTATTCCGGGTCTGCGGGTGGCGTCGTTTTAAGTTTCTTGGGGGATTTGCGGGTATTGGCAGAAAGTCCTTGGACGCCTTGGGTGTTTGCCGTGAAGGAAATCTGCTCTGAAGACGATGCTGTTCGGTTCATGTCTGTGCCTGCCCATCTATGCTTCGTGTGCCTGGACGGTTTATAATCGCGAGTGACAGAATACAGCATAACTTACAATCGGTTTATGAAAAACCGATAATCGGATTATGTTTACGGAGCGTTATGAATCGAATGGAGATAATCCAGTTCAGCCTTCCCCGATATCGTCAGATTCCCGACATCGGCCTGCTGCTGGAGCAGACGGTGCGCGTGGTGAATGGTTATCTGGAGCCCTTGGGAAGCGTGTCGATCACGTCTTCGATGGTGAGCAACTATGTGAAGCATGACATCATCGACAGGGCCGTGAAGAAGCAGTACGGACGCGATCAGCTGGCATATCTGGTCTTCATCGCCATTGCGAAGACCGTGCTGAGCTTGGATGACATCGCCCGTCTGATCGAGCTGCAGCGCGGTTATTGCGATTTGGAGATAGCCTACGATCGTTTCTGCGAGGAATTCGAGTCCGCCTTACGGGGTCGTCCCGTTTGCGATCCCGAAAGCCCGGCAAGCCGTTCGGGGGAAATCGAAGATAGGGGAGGTGCCTTCGCTGCCGAAGACCCCCGCTTGCGAGAGGTGCTTTGCGATATCGCCGCCGTCTCCAGTATGAGCATCCTGTTACGCATGAAGCTCGAGCAGCTGGCGTAAGGAGGGGCTTGGTTTCGTATTCCGGTGCTTGTTGTTTGTCTTGCAGGCGAGCTTGGTTTGCTTGGGGCAAACGGCGCGGTAAGACCACGCTTATGCGCATGCTTTGCAATATTCTGTGTCCTACGAGCGGTCGCATCTTGCTGGTGGTAAGCGTGCCAATTGCCATAAGGGCTTTCAGGTGCCAACAGATGGCGTAGCGCGGTTTGGGTTGAAGCGAAGACGCGGACGCATTGCGGCCCGGGATGCTTATCGTTCCGGGCCGTTTCTTATGCGGGATCGGGATCATGCGCTGGAGTGCCGCCTGCGCAATCGGCGAGGGCATCGAGCTTGATCGTGTAATACGTTCTTCGCCCGACTTTGCTTTGCATTATGATTCCGAGTTCCTTCAATGGTTCAACGCGTGAATATACCGTCTGCCTGGTTACACCGAATATCTCTCCGAGTTGATAAGGTGAGCTTCCGTATGCTGAGAACATGGTGGCGCTTGCGATTTCGTTTGCCATCACGGTGAGATGCGGATTCTTGCCTGCAAGGGTGGTTTGCAAGAAGGTTTCCGCATCCAGAAGCCGTTTTTGCTTTTCTGCGAGCGAATCGCGTATCGTTTCCATTGCCTGGACCGCGATTTTGCAGAATTCGATCACGAAGGGGGTTAGGTCCCCGCGATTCAAGGGGTTCTCGCAGCTTGTGTATGCCTTGTAGTATTTCCCAATATTTCTTTGTATCGCGGATGAGAGGCGGAGTCCGACAATCGGCTCGAAGTCCTTTGCGATTACGTAGCTGCTGATGAACCGATTCAATCTGCCATTTCCATCATAGAAGGGGTGGATATATCCGAACAGGAAGTGGAAGAGCGCAACCCGTACCAAGGTTTCGATACTTGGCTGGTTCAGGACTGTAAGCGACTTTTCCAGCAGTTCTACAATCCGCTTTTCAGGGTAGACTCCGGAGTGAATCGCCTTCCCACTGCCGTCGTAGATAGTGACTTTTCCTGTGCGGAATATTCGCCCGTCGGGGCGGTTCCCTGCCTTTTCTCTTGCAACCTCATCGAGAACGAGTTCG
>SFII01000050.1 GCA_004555335.1 Coriobacteriaceae bacterium
GCCGATGCTGATGCGCTTGTAATGGTTGTAAACCGCTACCGCCAGGGCCTTCTTGGCTTCTTCCTGGCCCACGACGTAATCGCTCAGGCTATCGAAGAGCTCGTGAGGGGTGGGCAGGTTTTCCAGGACCTCTTCAGGCGCAGGCTCTTCATCGAAACCGGCATCCAGCATGGCGGCTTCCGAATCCATGGCGCCGTAGTATCCGGGATGACCGGGCATTCCCCCATGCATGCCCATGTCGCGCATGACGGCGCTTGCGCAGATGGAAATGCACTCATCGCAGATGAAGATGTTGTTCGGGCCGCTCACCAGGGCATTCGCCTGATCGCGGTCCCTGCCGCAGAACGAGCAGCAGCAGTCTTCGGAGTTCTTGTTGTCCATACGTTCCTTATCAGAGATGAAAGCGTGATGCGTTTGCGATTACTGGCGGTTGACCACGACCTGGTCGACGATGCCGTATGCAAGCGCTTCCTGGGCGCTCATGAAGTTATCGCGCTCGGTATCGCGCTGGATGGTCTCGATTTCCTGACCGGTCTTTTCTGCCAGGATGCCGTTAAGAAGGTTGCGGTAGTACAGGATTTCCTTGGCCGCGATCTCGATTTCGGTCTGCTGGCCCTGGGCTCCACCGGAAGGCTGGTGGATCATCACGCGGCTGTTGGGAAGGGCGAAGCGCTTGCCCTTGGTGCCGCACGCCAGCAGCACCGCTGCCATGGAAGCGCACTGCCCCAGGCAGATGGTGGACACATCGCAGCGGATGTACTGCATGGTGTCGTAAATGGCCAGGCCCGCGGTGATAACGCCGCCGGGGCTGTTGATGTAGAGCATGATGTCTTTGTCGGGGTCGGCGGATTCCAGATGGAGCATCTGGGCTACGACGGAGTTGGCCACCTGGTCGTCGATCTGCTCACCCAAGAAGATGATGCGGTCGTTCAGCAGGCGGGAATAGATGTCGTAGCTGCGCTCGCCCCTGGGGGACTGCTCGACAACATAAGGGATCAAAGCGTCCCTATTCGCATAATGAATCATCGTTTCCTCGATTCTCTTGAAGGTTTCTATCGGCAATCAGGCCGATTATAGAAACATCAAACGGGCTGGCAGCAAAATTGCCGCCAACCCGTTGAATCACGCTATCTTAGACGCGCGATCTGCACGAAACGAAGGCTTATTCGGCGTCTTCGTTCTCGGGCAGGTCTTCGACGACCAGGGTGTCCAGGATCTGCTCCAGGGCACGCTGACGACGCATGCCGGCACGCAGCATTGCGATCTGGCCGTTTTCACGCCACTGCTGTTCCAGGGCGGCGGGGTCTTCTGCGCCGGACTTGATGAATTCCTCGCTGATGTCGGTATCGGTGATCTCGATGCCGGCATTGCGGGCCCATGCGTCCAGAGCCAGGTCCTGCTTGACCACGTCGGCTGCCTGCTTCTTGATGTCTTCCTTCAGACCGTCGGGGGTCAGGCCAGCCTGCTGCAGGTATGCGTCATAGGTCATGCCTGCCTGCTGGATCTGCATGAAGAAGTTCTGGAGCAGGTTTGCTTCCTCAGCCTCTACCAGGGCTGCGGGAGCTTCGCCCTGCAGGCGTTCCTGCAGGTTGTACAGTGCCTCGGTCTCGCGCAGGCGGGGCATGACCTGTTCCTTCTGCATGTTGATGCTTGCAGCGATGGTCTCGCGCAGGGCGTCGACGGTCTCGAAGCCTGCGGTCTCCTTTGCCCATTCATCGGTGAGCTCGGGCTTGACCTGCTTCTTCAGCACGTTGATGGTGACATCGAAGGTGATGTCGCCGGTTTCTTCCAGGCCCATGCCGATGGTGGAGTAGTCGATATTGATGGTGAAGGTCTTCTGGTCGCCCTTCTTCAGGCCCAGCAGTTCTTCGTCGAAGGCCTCGGGGAACAGGCCGCGGCCCAGTTCGTACAGGCGGGAATCGGTGGTGAGGGATTCGATTTCCTCGCCGTCGGCCTTGGTTGCCTTCAGGGCGATGTCGACGAAGCTGTCCTTCTTCACCTTGGTGTTTGCGGGGCTGTCCTTGAAGTCCACATAGTAGGAACGCAGCTCTTCGATCTGGGCGTCGATTTCTGCATCGGTGGCAGTTGCGGGGGGCAGCTGAACGGTAACGGGCTCGTAGTTGTCCAGAGTGTACTCGGGACGGGTTTCCAGAACGGCGGAGAAGGTGAAGTCCTTGCCAGCCTGAACCAGCTCGGTTTCCAGCTCGAACTCGGGCTTGGACATTGCGATCAGGTCATGCTCGTCCATAGCCAGGGGGAACAGGCTGTTCACCAGGTCGTCGGTAACGGTGCCGACTACAGCTTCCTTGCCCAGCACGTTGTCGATAACGGGGCGAGGAGCCTTGCCCTTGCGGAAGCCGGGGAAGTTGTACTTCTTGGCGAAATCCTTGTACTGCTTGCCGATGCGAGCGTCTACTTCCTTAGCATCAACGGTAACCGTGATCTTCTTCTGGTTATCCTGAAGTGCCTCTACTTTGGTTTCCAATCGAACCCTCCATCTTATTTGCTTACACCGCCGTGCCATCGAGGTGGCACGCGATTTTCTAACCGCTTTGCGAAACGTGCGCCTGGACCAGCTGAACGAATCCGCAATGGTGCGGGTGAAAGGACTTGAACCTTCACGGGTTGCCCCACCAGAACCTAAATCTGGCGCGTCTGCCATTCCGCCACACCCGCATGTTGCGGCTTTTCGCCTGCGAGCGGACCGTTCGCCTTCGCACGCGACTAGACATAATAACAAATCAGCGCAAGCTTCATACACGAAAGATGCAGGGATTCACTTCTACTGCAAGTTTAGGGCTGGTATTCGGCGCTTTTTCGGGGATTTCGGTGCTTTTCGGGCCCGGTCGAGGCTGTTTTGCCGCCTCCCGATGCTCCGCTTCCCGCCCCTTCCAAGGCAACGACATCGTGTTTTACGGAGAAAACCCACCAGAAATCTTCCGGAGAAGCGCCCCTTACCGCAATTACGCGCACGCTTTAGCGCAATGGTGCGATAATTCAAGCATGCGTGCCGTTGCGCCGATACGCGCCCGGTGCGCCTTGAACCATATCAATACGCGTTACGAAACGAGGTTGCACGATGTCTAGGGTCTACAACTTTTCCGCCGGCCCGGCAGTTCTGCCCGAAGAGGTTCTGGCAGAAGCCGCCGCTGAAATGATGGATTATCAGGGCTGCGGCATGTCCGTCATGGAAATGAGCCATCGCTCTGCTCCGTTCCAGAAGATCATCGACGAGGCTGAAGAAGACCTGCGCGACCTTCTGAGCATCCCCGAGAACTACAAGGTCCTGTTCCTGCAGGGCGGCGCAAGCCAGCAGTTCTCCGCCATCCCCATGAACTTCTCCGCTCCCAAGAACGGCGTGGCCGACTACATCGTCACCGGCCAGTGGGCTAAGAAGGCATTCCAGGAAGCAGGCCGCTTCATCACCGCCAACAAGATCGCAACCAGCGAGGACAGCACCTTCTCCTACATCCCCGACTGCAGCGACCTGCCTATCAGCGATAACGCCGACTACGTTTACATCTGCGAGAACAACACCATCTACGGCACCAAGTTCCACACCCTGCCCAACACCAAGGGCAAGGACCTGATCGCCGACCAGTCCAGCTGCTTCCTTTCCGAGCCCGTCGACGTGTCCAAGTACGGCATGATTTACGCAGGCGCGCAGAAGAACGTCGGCCCCGCAGGCGTCGTCATCGCCATCATCCGCGAAGACCTTGTTCCCGCAGAGGACCTGCCCACCGTCCCCACCATGCTTCAGTACAAGACCCAGGTAGATAAGAAGAGCCTGTACAACACTCCCCCT
This sequence comes from Coriobacteriaceae bacterium, assembly GCA_004555335.1. GTDB lineage: Bacteria > Actinomycetota > Coriobacteriia > Coriobacteriales > Eggerthellaceae > W1P20-047. The sequence continues at coordinate 3,806 of SFII01000050.1, forward strand.
TGCTACGGCATCTACATCTGCGGCAAGGTATTCAAGTACCTGAAGAAGAACGGCGGCCTGGCAGAAATGAAGGCCCGCAACGAAGCCAAGGCAAAGATCCTGTACGACGCAATCGACGAGTCCGATCTGTTCTCCGGCACCGTCCGCGCACAGGACCGCTCCCTGATGAACGTTCCCTTCGTAACCGGCAACCCCGACCTGGATGCCAAGTTCGTGAAGGAAGCTGCCGAAGCCGGCCTGGTGAACCTGAAGGGCCATCGCAGCGTCGGCGGCCTGCGCGCTAGCATCTACAACTCCATGCCTGCAGAAGGCGTCCAGGCACTGGTCGACTTCATGCGCAAGTTCGAACTGGAGAACAAGTAGTCGAAATACGCGCTTGAAGCGGTTTCCCGCAAGGCGAAAAACCGCCCGGCTATGGGTCAGGCAAATCCCCGGCCAACCGAAAACACCAGCACGGGTTTTCTAAATGCAGGAAACGATGCTTCCCCGCGAAACCGCAACTATCCTGATGCCGCCTTCGGGCGGCATCGTTTCTTTTCCCGGTTACCCCAAGGTGAGCACTCGCACGCTGACAACTGTAAGGAACAGTTCCCTCGCGCTCGAAACAATGCAACTGTGCTATACTGGGGCCCGGCGGACGCCCTCGGTTGTGAGTGGGCTCGCCTCTTAGCTAGGCCGTCGTAATGTTACGGATTACGGCGGCTCCTTTTATGCTTAGGGGCATCGCCCCGCGTCTTGAAGATGGACACTACCAATACGAAAAGCTCCAGCAGCACAGCTGCCAGCTGGAGGATCGATATCAACAGAGCCATGAGCATCACCTCCCATCTGTTGGGAGGCGCGCCCACACGAGGGACAAAACTCCGCCAGGCCGGATATCGACCATACCAAGGCAAGCTTGCACATTTGCTGCAGCACCCCTGCAGGCTGCAACCTGCAGCTATCCCAAATTTGGCGATTATTCGCGCAAAAGCAAACGCCGGCTATCGCCGGCGTTTTTGCATCTTCATCGAGTTTGCCCAGGTTCCCTAGTTAGAAGGACCCACTTTTCCGCGATCGACGGTACGTCGCACGCGCGCCTTCTTGGGCTCGCGAAAATCCAGCTGCATCTGCACGTACTGGTTCGCTTCCCCGCTGCCGATGCGCTCGATATGATCGATGGTCCAGGAAAGCGCTTCGTTGCCGAACAACTCCAGCATCTTGATGCGCGCATCGGACATGTTCTTCTTCGAACCGGCATTCGCAGCGCTTTCGAACTCGAAGGTGCCGTTCACAGGGTTAGCCCCGCGAGGAGATTGGTAATGGGCGCTATATAATTTCACACGATCAACCCCTTCCAAGTGGCACATCCGAAGCACGAGTAATTTGCTCGTCACACTTTACGCAATCGCCACCGATTATTCCATACCCAATCAGGCATTGAGCCAGGACTTGAAGATGACGGGTTCCGCCTGTCCCATAAACGTCCCGATATGCTTTTCCCACCAGGTTATACCCAGCCACATGCCATGCTTGAAGCCGCAATTCGTGAAACTCCCCGCTTTCACATAGCCGCACTTTTCGTGGAAGCGTTCGCTCGCAGGGTTCGGGTCGGCAATGCATGCATACATCGAACGGATCCCCATGCCCGCAAGAAGCTCTTCCAGACGAGCGTAGATCAAGGGCGCAACACCCGTTCCGATGGCATCCGGTGCAGCGTAGATGGTAGTTTCGACGCTCCAGTCGTAGGCGGGCCTGGTCCTGAAAGCGCTTGCGTACGCGAACGCGATGACGCGTCCTTCGCGTTCTGCCACCAGATAGGGATACCGTTCTAACACATGCCCGATACGCTCGCGCATCTGCTCGACGGTCGGAGGTTCTATTTCGAAGGTCGCAACCGAATCGGCGACATACGGGGCATAGATCGCATGCACCGCCTGCGCGTCATCGGGAGTTGCCAAACGTATCACCAGGTCATCAGCCATCTTTTGCCTCCCCTTTCATCACTCTGCCGACCAGAGGCCCAATCCACCGCTAGCCCCTAGGGGAGCCAGGACGTTTTCCATGATGGTTCCCGAAATTCCCGCCACGAGATGCGCCGCGGTTTCCCGAAAAACCGCCATCGCGCTTGCCGAAGGACGCTCCCTTCGAACGCCCGTCGAAGGAGCGCTTTCCCTTCCCTGCAGCAAAACCGGAGTCGCCCTTGCCGCTGCGGAAGGCATCGTGTCGTCTTCCATCCTCGCACTTGAAGCCATCACGATCACCGCGGTACCCGCCGCTTCTTTCTCCGAACTGCTTGCCCTCGCCCTTTCGGAAGCCGCCGTCTTTCCCACGGAAGCCTTCCTTGTCGTTGCGACGGCTGCCCTCGCGCTTGTCCCACGTTCCGTTGCCGTTCCTGCGATCGCCCTCGCGCTTGCCACGACCGCGCTCGCCGTCCTTGCGGTTTCCATGCCCGCGGTCACCGAAATCGCGTCGGCTATCGCCCTTGTCGTTGAAGCCGGTTCGCTTCCCGTCGCGTCGGCGTTCGTCCCTTTCCTTTTCAGGCTTAGGTTCGGGCTCGACGTAGTCGGCACCGCGCTTGATCAGGAAGCAATGATGGATCTTCGGGTTGCGCTCGAAGTCATGCGGGATAGTACGCGCGGTGATGTCTTCCACTTCCAGATGCTCTTGGGCCAATCGCTCGGTATCGATCTTGAAATTGCGCAGGTTGCAGGAAAAGACCAGGATGCCTTCCGGGCTCAAGATCCTGCCCAAGGCGCAGATCAGCTTGGCGTGATCGCGCTGGATGGCCCAGGTACGCTCGCCCATGGTCTTGGAATTGGAGAAAGTGGGCGGATCGCAGAAGATCAAGTCGTACCTGTTCGGCCCCTTGGCCTCCTCGAAGACCCAGCTGGTCGCATCCGCACGGCAGTAACGATGCTGCATGCCGAAGAAGCCGTTGCGCTCCATGTTGCGACGCGCCCAATTAAGGTAGGTCTGGGACATGTCCACCGTGGTGGTGGAAGCGGCGCCACCCGCCGCCGCATGGACGGTTGCAGTGCCGGTGTAGGCGAACAAGTTCAAGAAGCGCTTGTCCTTGGCCATTTCCCCGACCATGCAACGGGTATCGCGATGGTCAAGGAAGATGCCCGTATCCAGGTAGCCGCCCATATCCACTTCGAACTGGAAGCCGGCCTCTTCGGTGTAGGCGACGAAGGATTCGCCGCGGGCGTCCTGATACTGCCCGCCGCCCTTTGCATGGCGGCGCGTCTTGGAGAAGACCCGTTCTTGGGGCAGCTCGAAATACGTGGCCACCACGGCAACCGCGTCGTGGAAACGGCGCTGCGCACGCAAGGGATCGATAGTCGCCGGGGGCGCGTATTCGGTCACTCGGGCAAACAGCTTCCCCTCGTCGGGGCCGGCACCATGATACAGATCGACCGCCACGGAATAATCGGGCAGGTCGGCATCGTAGACGCGATAGCAGCGGACACCGGTTTTCTTCGCCCACTTCGAACGCTCACGGGCCACCTTGCGCAGTCGGTCGGCGAACTGGGTGGTGTTCTCTTCGGCCACATGCACTTTGCAGGAATGCCCGAAAGCCGTTTCCACCAGGATTTGCAGGCGCTTGCCGCGTTCCATGCGATACACGCGCAACAAGGTTTCGATTGCACCGTTGAACAGGGGATTCGTTTTTTCGGGAACAAGGCCCAATGCGGTATCGATGGCATCGTCCGGGGTGATGACCGCAAGGTTCCAACCCGATTCGATCTTCTCGCAGCCGCTTGCGAGGGCCTCGTAGACTTCGGGGAGCTGGTCGGTTTCGAGCAGGCGCTGGCCATACGGGGGATTGGTCGCCACCAGGCCGCGCTTGGGAATCTTGCCTTCATACAGAAGATGCTTCGAAAGCTTGGAGGCATCGTCCACGTAGAATTCGATATGCTGCGACAACCCCGCCCGCTTGGCATTTGCCCTGGCCATTTCTACCATTTCGGGGTCGATATCGCCCGCAACGATGCGCGGGAGCGTGGCCAGGCCCGCCTCCATGCGCTCATCGGCTTCTTCCAAGACCTGATTCCACAGATCTTCGTCATGCTTCACCCAGCCGTCGAATCCCCATTCGCTGCGGGTGATGCCGGGCGCCATGTCCGCTGCGATCATGGCCGCTTCGATGGCAAGCGTTCCCGATCCGCACATGGGGTCGGCGAACATACCGCCCTGGGCGATGACTTCCTTCCAACCGGAAAAGAGCACGATGCTCGCCGCCAGGGTCTCCTTCAACGGCGCCTGGGCCTGCACCCCATCCTCACGGTAGCCACGGCGATGCAAGGGCTGCCCGGAGACATTGATGGAGATGGTCGCCTTATCGTATCGGACGGCGACATCGATCTGAACGTCGGGGTTCTTCGGATTCACATCCGGGCGCTCGCCGCGCAGGCGGCGCAGGCGGTCGCATATGGCGTCTTTCACCTTCACGGCGATGAACTGGGTGTTTCGCAGCTGGTCATTCACGCCATGGGCGTGCACGGCAAGTGTCTTGCCCAAGCCCACGTGCTTTTCCCAGGGCATCTGGTTCACGCGCGTATACAGCTCGTCGGCATCGCGGGCGCCAACGCGGTCCAGGACCAGGAGCACGCGCGAGGCAGTACGCAGCCAAAGGCAGGCGCGGTACATTTGCTTGAGCGATGCGAAGAAGGCGACGCCGCCTTTCAGGGGGCGGATGCGCTTGATGTTCAGGTCCTTGAGCTCTTGGGCGAGCAAGGGTTCGAAGCCGCTGGCGCAGCGTGCATAGAATTCGAAGATCTCGAAGGTTTCGGAGGTCTGCTCTTGCATGGATGGAATCCTTTACGAAAACGCGGCCCGCACGAAGGACGGGCCGCCGTTTGGAATGCTTGTTCGATTGCGCCTGCGCATGCAGGAGCGCAGCGCGGCTTTACTCTTCCAGATAGTCCTTGAGCTTGGCGGACCTGCTGGGATGGCGGAGCTTGGTAAGCGTCTTGCTTTCGATCTGGCGGATGCGCTCGCGGGTGACGCCGAACTCGCGTCCGACTTCCTCGAGCGTGCGGGGATGCCCGTCCTCCAACCCGAAACGCAGGGTGATGACCTTGCGCTCGCGTTCGGCCAAACCGCCCAGGACCTTATCCAGCTGCTCTTTGAGCATGGTGAATCCAGCCGCATCGGGGGGCGCCACGGCGCCGTCGTCCTCGATGAAGTCGCCCAGCTGGCTGTCCTCCTCCTCGCCGATGGGGGTCTCCAGCGACACCGGCTC
>SFII01000051.1 GCA_004555335.1 Coriobacteriaceae bacterium
CGCCTACGGTCCGGGGTCGGTGGTTTGGGAGGCTATCAGCTCGGGTGTGGCCTTGAGGAACTTCCATACCACGCTCGACGTGAGCACCGAAGCAGCCTATATGCTGCCCGGTTTCCTGGGTCTCGACCTGGTGTCTATCTTGGAACCCGTGACCGAAGATGGGCGCGGCTATGGCCAGGTATGCTGCATCCGCAGGGAAGACGAGCCCATGACCTTGCGCAACCTTGCGGCACGTTGCCTTTCCGTATTCGGAAGGCCCGGTCGCATCTGGGGTTCGCCTGAAAAGCGCATCGATACCGTGGTCACCTGCACGGGGTCGGCGGGCAGCCTGATCGACGTCTGCGCCGCCCAGGGTATCGACTGCATCATCTGCGGCGAGAGCAGGTACCATAACGTGCTTGCCGCTACCGAGGCGGGCCTTGCCGTGATCGAACTGGGGCATGACGTCTCCGAACTGCCGCTGTGCGCCATCCTGGCGCAGGCGATCGTGTCCATGGGTTACCCTGAAGGCGATGTCACCATCCTGGACCAGGGCTTCAACTGGTTCACTCCCGAAGCCGTTCGAAAGTAGGACGCATGAAAGCAAGCGAAGAGGAAATCCAGATCCTCCAGAAGATCCAGGAACTGGACCGCATCATCTTCAGGTCGCACAAGGCGCTCAAGAACCTGCCCCAGCCTGCAGAGGCGCAGCGCGTGCATGACCGCCTGGCGGAAGTAAGCGCGAAGCTGGAAAAGGTCGAGGCGATGCTGGCTAAGAAGCGCCGCGATTTCGGATGCCTCGAGCGCGAATACGACCAGCTGCGCGAACGCATCGAGAAGGTGCAGGCTAAGATCGATTCTGCCCAAGGCGACTATCGCAGCGTGCAGACCTGGACCCGCGATATGGAGATCATGGGGGATCGTTCGAAGGTGCTCGATGAGAAGATGGCGGTGCTGCTCGAAGGCATCGAGCAGGTCGAGGCGGTCCGGGCCCAAGCGGCAGCCGGCGTCGATCAGCTGAAGGCGCACGAGCGCAAGCTTTACGACGAGTTCAACGATCAGGGAAATGCGCTCAAGGCCGAAATAGCAAAATGCCAGGAAGCAGTGAAGCTGCTCGCCAAGCACGTCTCTCCGGAATTGATGAAACGCTACATCGATACCGTTGCGAAGTGCGGGGGAGTGGGATTGGCCAAGCTTTCCGATGGATGCTGCGATGCGTGCAGGAACCGCATTCCGGAAAACCGCCTTCCCCAGATACGCGAGAATGCCCCCATCGCGCAATGCCCTTCATGCGGAAGGATGCTTATCGTCGAATCGGCCTAGCGGGATTCGAAGAAGCCATCAGGTCCGCTTTCGCGCGGGGGTTGCGGCAATCGTAGCCCCCGCGCATTTCTTTACTCGTATCCGTCCTTCAGTATAATGTGCGCTATGTCTAAATCAGAAACCATCAAAACAGCCTTCAAGGCAGCATTCCCCGTCATGATGGGGTATATCGCAATCGGATTGCCCTGCGGCATCATGGAAAGCCAGATCGGGATGAACTGGCTCATGGCCTTCGTCATGAGCATGACCTTCTATTCCGGAGCCGGCCAGTTCATGATTCCCAATATGTGGCTTGCCGGAAACCCCATCGCATCCATCATCGCGAGCGTTTCCTTCGTGAACACCAGGCAGATGCTCTACAGCGCCGCCTTCTCGCCGTATTTCGAGAAGGTGGGCAAGCGCCTGGCGTTCCTGTTCAGCGCCACGGTGACCGACGAGAGCTTCGGCGTCAATATGATGCAGTACCAGAGCGGCCAATGGAGCGCCTGGCAGGCCACCTTGGTCAACCTGTTCTCCATGACCAGCTGGGGCGTCTGCAACGCGCTCGGCGTGCTGATCGGCGATGCTTTGGCGATCCCAACCGCTATCGCCGCCTTCTCCATGACCTCCATCTTCATCTGCTTGGTGCTGGACCAGAAGATGACCGGCCTCAACGTCTTCGTCATCGTCGTGAGCGCGCTCGGCGTGTGCTTCTTCAAGCTTATCGGCCTTGCGGGTCCTGCGATCCTGCTCGGTGCCCTGCTGGGCGTTGCCGCCGGCATGGTGTTCAGGAAGGTGGTTGCATAAATGACGCTCAATCAGTTCCTCATCGTGTACGTATGCTGCCTTATCCCCATGCTCATCTGCAGGTGCGCCCCTATGATGCTCATGAAGGGCAGGGACCTTCCCGAAAACGTCACCGCCGCCCTGAACCTGATTCCGCCCGCCGCCTTTGCCGCGCTTGTCGCTAACGACCTGTTCAAGCCGGACATGTTCGAGGGAGGGATAACACAGGGCATCGTTCCCTTGCTCGCGGCATTGGTGGTGGTCGTTGTCGCACGTAAGACGCATTCGCTTATCGCCTGCGCAATCACCGGCGTCGTCGCATATGCTTTGCTGCTCTTCTTGCTGCAGTAAGGGTTTTCACCTGCATTTCTCCACAAGCCCACCATTGGCGTTTCAAGCGCTTGCATAATGCATTGCAGGGCGGTATAATTCCCAATCGCGTCCAAATAAGAATTCAATCTTTATGATGAAAGATAGTCAGAAGGAAGCAAGCAAAATGGATATTATTCGCGCTATTGAACAGCAGCAGATCAAGGAAGACATTCCTCAGTTCAACGTAGGTGACACCGTAAAGGTTCACTATCGCATTACCGAAGGCAACCGCGAGCGTATTCAGGTTTTCCAGGGTGACGTTATCCGCCGCCATGGCGCTTCTGCTCGTGAGACCTTCACCGTCCGCAAGATCAGCTTCTCCATCGGTGTTGAGCGTACCTTCCCCGTACACTCTCCCAAGATCGACAAGATCGAAGTCGTTCGCCGTGGTGCTGTTCGTCGTGCGAAGCTGTACTACCTCCGCGACAAGGTCGGCAAGGCTGCAAAGATCAAGGAAAAGGCATTCTAAGCCGAACCACATGGTTGTTCAGGAGGCCCCTCGGGGCCTCCTTTGGTTATATGCGGATTCACGGGGTTTATTCGCTATCGCATGAAGCGTAAGCGCTTTTGGGTGCCCGATCCCCGTCCGCTCGAGGCCGGTTCAGGCTGCTTGCTCCCCAAGCTTCAATCTGCAGGCGATGCTTGCCTGCATGCAAACACCCCGGCATCGGGCGATAGGAGGACGAGGGTATGGAGACCCCCCAAACGGCTGCGAGTATAGCGGCGATGTTCAAAGCGGCGGATGCCCGGGAATTTGCTGTGCTCGAGCGCAGCTTCGCCGCCGATACGCGCAGAACCGTGCAGAATGCCATCAACGCGGCACGCAAGCGCCTCGAGGCGGAAGCCCTGGAAGAGCAGCGCGTGCGCGAGATGCTGGAGTTTCAAGGTTCCCTGGCGGGAGGCCGTGTGCTCGTCGGACTGGATGAGGTGGGACGCGGTCCTTTGGCGGGGCCGCTTGCCGTGGGTGCCGTCGTGCTGCCCCAGGACGCGGTGATCGCGGGCTTGAATGACTCGAAACAGCTTTCTGAAAAGAAACGCAGCGAACTGGCCGAACAGATCAAGGCGCAGGCGCTGGGATGGTCCGTGCAGTACGTCCAGCCCGCCGATATCGACTCCCATGGCATGACCGCCTGCCTGAAAGCGGCCTTCTCCGCTGCGGTTGCCGATATCGAGGCCCAGGGCATCATGCCCGAAGTGATCCTGCTCGACGGCAACCCGCTCCGCTTCGACCCGCGCGAGGTCAATGTGGTGAAGGGCGACGCGAAATGCGCCAGCATCGCTGCTGCCAGTATCATCGCCAAAGTGGAACGAGATTCGCTTATGGTCCGCTATTCTGCCGAATACCCGCAGTATGGCTTCGAATCGAATAAGGGTTATGGCTCCGCACAGCATCAAGAAGCGATCCGCCAGTTTGGTTTGACCCCCATCCATCGTGCCTCGTTCTGCCGGGCATTCACGCAGGAAACCCTGTTCTAGGTATTGTTTTCCCTGCGGGTCCCTCCGTTCGGATTCGGCCGTCACGGCTCCGTGCTTCCCAGCATCGTTTTCTGGGGAGCGTGGAGTTTTTTACGTGTGCGGGGTGCAGGGTGGATCCAGCTTTTTCGGTTGATTCCGTGAGTTGATCTTCATGGGCATTTACGTTGCGTTTCTGCTATCCCCGCGCCTGATTCGCGTAGGCTTTCTGCCGGCGTAATGCAGCCGAACTGCAAGCATCGCCCAGTAATCTCCCTGGTAGAGAAAGGGGGATTCATGACTACTTCAAACGATTCCAATAAGAAATCCCAGCCGATCGACCAGCAGGCGGCAGAGCAGGAGCGCAAGGACGCGCCCGCTTTTGCCACCCTGGGGGATGATGCTGCAAGCCAGCCTGAACCCGATTCCTGCAGTGCTTCCGAGTTGGGCCGGAAGGGCGAGAACGCCGCCTGCAAGTTCCTCGAGCGCAAGGGATTCACCATCCTCGAGCGCAATTGGGTCTGCCCCGCCGGTGAGGCCGACATCATCGCGAGCATCGATACAGAATACGGTTCGGAACTCCACTTCGTCGAGGTGAAGACCAGGAAAAGCACTGCGAAGGGATTCCCCGAAGAAGCGGTCAACGCGGAAAAGCGCCGCAAGTACGAAGTCATCGCGGAAATCTATATGCAGCAGCATTACTGCGAGGAAGCCAGGGTGACCTTCGACATCATCTCCATTCTGGTCACGCAGCCTGACAGGGCCTTTCTGCGCATGCACTGCGATGTGATCTCGAATGATTGCTTTTAATCATGGCGGTTTCGTATAGGGAATGCACTGTGCTCAGTGCGACGATAATCGGCGTGCAAGCGGTCGAGATCTCGGTCGAAGTGGTGCTGTCAAACGGCATGCCGGGTTTCTCTATCGTGGGCATGACCGATGTCGCCATCCAAGAGGCGCGTGAGCGCATCAGGGCGGCGTTGAGAGGGTGCGGTTTCTCCATGCCCTCGGAAAAGATCACGGTCAACTTGGCTCCCGGTTTCCTGAAAAAGGGAGGTTCCGGTTTCGATCTGCCCATCGCAGTGGGTTTGTTGGTTGCCTCGGGGCAGGTTTCACCGCAGCTGATCCAGGGAAGGATGTTCGTCGGCGAGCTTTCGCTGGAAGGAAGGGTCAGGGCGGTTCTGGGTATGCTTGCCTACCAGGAATTCGCCCGTGCGAATGATGTGAAGCTGGTCTGCGGGCATTCTGAGGATTTCGCGTTCTCCGGTATGGACGATTGCGTGCTCTTCGCCGACTCCCTGCAGGCGTTGAGAAGCGAATCGTTTTCCCGTCCGATTCCTTGCAGGGATGCGGAAAGGCTCGGAAACTCCTTGGACTTTGCAGATGTCGGTGGGCATAGACAGGCGAAACGCGCGCTTCAGATAGCGGCGGCGGGAAACCATGGTCTTATGATGATCGGTCCTCCGGGATCGGGCAAGACCATGCTTGCCTCGCGTCTTCCCGGCATTCTGCCTCCCCTCAACGAACGCGAGATCCTGGAAACCGCGAAGATCTATTCGATCGTAGGGGAGTCCGCCGAAGATGTGCTGCGTGGCGAGCGCCCTTTCAGGGCTCCCCATCATTCGGCTAGTTGCGCAGGGCTTATCGGAGGCGGTTCGCCTATCAAGCCGGGAGAGCTTTCCCTGGCCCATAATGGCGTGCTCTTCTTAGATGAGCTGGCGGAATTCAAGCCGAGCGTGCTCCAGGCGCTGCGCCAGCCGATCGAGGAGGGTTCGATCGTTCTGGTCCGTGCGGATGGAAAGGTCAAACTGCCATCCCGTTTCATGCTCGTTGCGGCGAGCAATCCCTGTCCCTGCGGGTACTTCGGCGATTCCAGTGGAAAATGCTCCTGCAGCCATATGCAGGTGGTGAACTACCAGAACAGGATCGGTGGACCCCTCATCGACAGGATCGATATGTGCGTGGATGTTTGGAGAAGCGACTTCAAAAGCGTTATCGGACAGGATAGCGGCCCTTCGTCCCGGGAACTTCGCGAGGGCGTGCTTGCGGCAAGGGAATTCGCTTTCCAGAGGTGGAGGAAGTCAGGGGGATGCTCTCAAGATGGTTCGACCCGCGAATTGGCGAAGGCCTGCATGCTCGATTGCGATTCCCAGCTGTTCCTTGAAGACATGGCACAAGTTCATTCCATGAGCGGTCGGGGTATCGCCTCGGTTCTGCGCGTTTCCCGAACCATCGCCGATATCGAGCAGTCGGAATGCGTCTTGCGGGAACATCTTGCCGAGGCATTGACGCTCCGCCTGCGTACAGGGAGGTGACCGATGAATGCGATGGGGCCCGATATGGACCGGGCACGGGAAATGCATGCCAAAAAGGGCTATCGAAGTTATAAGGGGCCCTTGCTGGAGGGCCCCCGCTTCAGTATCGATTCCAAGGACTCGGCTTTTCCACGTGCGTTGTCCTTGATCCCCGATCCGCCCGATCGCCTGTATGCAATCGGGAATCTGGAGGCCTTATCTGAAGGGCTCGCGGTGATCGGGGCCAGGAATGCTACGCCCTACGGATTAAGCTGCGCGGGAAGATTCGCCCGGTTGGCGGCGGAGCAAGGTATTCCCATCATTTCCGGGGGAGCCTACGGCTGCGATGCGGCAGCCCATGCCGCCGCGCTTGATGTCGGGGGAAAGACGGTGGTGTTTCTGGGCGGAGGTTGCGATCAGCTGTATCCTCCGGCGCATCAGCCCTTGTTCCAGCGTGTCATCGATGGAGGGGGAGTGGTGGTGTCGGAGCACGAATGGTCCTATCCCGCCCTTCCCTTCACATTCAGGAATAGGAACAGGCTCATTGCGGGCTTAGCGCGGGCAACGCTCATCGTCGAGGCGGGGATGCCCTCGGGCACATTCTCGACTGCCGACGAGGCGCTCAGTGCGGGGAAGGAGGTGCTGGTGGTGCCCGGGCCTATCTGCTCCCGGTTTTCCGCAGGCTCGAATCGCCTTCTCTATCAGGGTGCGACGCCCATCGTCGATGACGAGTCCTTTCATGACGCGATACTTTCCATATTCGGCTGCTTTGCGGTGCAGGATGGGCAATCCGCTTTCAAGGCGGGCGCTGTTCGCAACGCCCCAAAGCCCGACCCCCTGCTCGATGCGCTTTGCGCCCAGCCAATGAGGATGGATCAGATTCTTGCAGACCAAACGCTTCTCGCGAAGAAAGGGGGTGGTACCGGGGAACTCATGGTCAGATTGGCAGAGCTTGAAGGGAAGGGGCTTATCGGAAGATATCCCGACGGCAGGTATGGGCCGGTGGTCCATTGACGGAGCATGCGCTTTGGCGTTGCATTGGGCGCTCTGGCGGGTTTGCGCTTCGGGTGGCAGGTCGGACGCGCGGCTCTGTTGGCCTTCGATTCGACAGGGGCTCATTCCCGCTTAAAGCGAAGGCCGCTGCCTACCGAATCGCGCCTTGGATGCGTCCTTGCAGGTGGGTATTGCGCGTGTCTGGTACCATAGGGCGCATGGATACTGCAATCAACATCATCGGCGCGGGGCTTGCCGGCAGCGAGGCAGCCCTCCGCCTTGCCAACCTGGGTTTCGCTGTCCGTCTTTTCGAGATGAGGCCCGTCAAGAATACCCCCGTCCATCATAGCGACGACTGCGCCGAATTGGTTTGCTCCAATTCGCTGAAGAGCACCAAGCCCCAGAGCGCCGCGGGCATGCTGAAAGAAGAGCTGAGGGGCCTTCGTTCCCCCGTGTTTGCCTGCGCGGAAGCCTGCAGGGTGCCTGCCGGTGGTGCGCTTGCCGTCAACCGCACCGATTTCTCGCAGATGGTGACCGGGATGGTGGAAGCCGATTCTAATATCGAACTTGTCAGGGCGGAAGTGCAGGCGGTCTTGCCCGATGGCGATCTTCTGATCGTCGATGGGGAAGACGGGAACGTCCATCCTGCCGGAATGCCGGCCCAGGTCGTCATCGTCGCGAGCGGTCCCCTGACCTCCGATGCCTTGGGAGGCGAGATCTGCTCGTGGACCGGGATGGAGAACCTTGCCTTCTACGATGCCGCGGCACCTATCGTCATGGCAGATTCGCTCGATTACAGCAAGCTCTTCCGTCAGAGCAGATACGAGGATGCGGGTGAGGGCGACTACCTGAATGCCGCCATGAACAAGGACGAATACAATGCCTTCATCGAGCAGCTGCTCGGCGCGCAGAGGGTGATTGCCAAGGATTTCGAATCCAAGGATCTGTTCCAGGCATGCCAGCCTATCGAGGAGATCGCGCGCACCAGTGCGGATGCCCCCCGGTTCGGCACGCTCAAGCCCGTGGGCCTGACCGACCCTGCAACCGGGCGCCGTCCCTGGGCGGCGCTGCAGCTGCGCGCCGAGGACGATTGCGGCAGCGCCGAGGATGAACTTGCCGATGTTTATCGCAACACTTTTGCCGTCGGTGCTCGGGCGCTCATCGGGTGCCTCGCTTCCCTGCTCGCGCTTTGCGGCAAGGATGCTCTCGACCATAAATCCGACGAAAACGAGCATGATTATAATGCTCTCGGAAACCGACAGCGCACTGTCGCGCGTGAACGCAAACAGCAGCACGACCGCCGCCAGCAGCAGACCGGCCTTGACGCCGAACTGCTTGCGCGTCATCTGACAGCTCATGCACACAAGCGACAGACACATGATAAGGCCCGTGTTCGCCGTGACCGAGCCGACGGCGTTGCCGACGGCGATATCGGCGTTGCCCTCGAATGCCGAGAACACGGAAACAAGCATTTCCGGCATGGTCGTTGCAAAGCTCACGACCGTTGCGCCGATGATGAACTTGGGTATGCCCGAGGCCTCGGCGATCCACGTTGCCGCGTCAACGAAAAGGTCGCCGCCCTTGATGATGCATATAAGGCCGACGGCGAACAGGACAAGAACGAGCGCGAGCGTGCTTCCCGTAAAATCAATTCCCATTTTTGATAACTCCCTTATTTATCTTCTTTGCACATAAAAAAATAAGACCTTCCGCACGGGCATGCTTTTGCCGTGCTAAAAGTCTCATCGCCTGCAAGCAGGTGCATGACCACCGGCGATTTGCCGGGGGTGTGTTGGCCATGCCTTTAT
>SFII01000052.1 GCA_004555335.1 Coriobacteriaceae bacterium
CATCTGCTGCGCCTTATCGGCTGCAGGTGTGGTGCTGGTCGCCTTCCTGTATATGGGCAACCCCGAAGACTTGGGTGTGGAGCCCCTGTATTCCCGGCGGGAAGGGGAGTGCGCCCTGGCTGAGGCGGATGCTCCTGCCGAAGAGGCCGGGGACGGATGCCGGGATGGTGTTCCCTATACCTGCGCCATACGGACCGTCCGCTTCTGGGTGCTTGCGGTTGCGTATTTCGTCATCGGCATGGCGAGCTACGGGGTAATGAGCACCATGGCGCTGTTCGCCGTCGACTTCGGATATCCGGGCTTGCAGGGTGCGGTGCTGGTTCCCCTGGGTGCGGTATGCGACCGTTTCGGAAGCAGGTGGGCGCTTACCATCTGCTGTGCGGCGGCAATCGTCGCCTCGTTGCTGCTTTGCGTGGGGTCTCTTCCCGCGGCAGCCGTCTTCATCGCCTCGGCGTGTTCGGGTGCGGCATACAACAGCACTATCGTTCCTGTGAGCGTGTCGGTGCGCGAGGCTTTCGGCGCCCGCGATTACTCCAAGAAGCTGGGTTTCTGCGCCGGGTGCGCAACGGTGGGCATTTCCGCAGGTCCTACCGTCACCAGCATGTTCTTCGATCTGACGGGCAGCTATCACATCGCCCTCATCGCATTCGCCGTGTTGTGCGCCCTTTCCGCTGCGGTGTTCCATATCGTTGCCCGTCCTAGGGCCTGCTAGCGTCCTCGTCCAACGCGGGGTTCGGATGCCCCCTTTCGGTCTGGTATGCTTGAGCGCGAACGTGAAGCGCCCGGCTGCCTCGCGGATGCAATCGCATCTGCGGCGGTCGGGTTGTGCGCCGATCAGGCGCGGAAGGAGGGCGAATGGGAGCAATCGAAGCGGCGGCTGTGGGCGATATCGTGTCCTTCGGCCCCTATGAGTGGCTTGTCATCGCGAAGGAAGATTCCAGGGCGATGCTTATCACCCGTGATTCCATCGACCAGGGAACCAAGTACAACGAGACCATGGGGCGCACCTACTGGGAGAACTGCACCCTGCGTACCTGGCTGAACAGCGAATTTCTCGAACGTTTCGCCGAAGCGGATCGCAATCGCATCCTGCAGGTAGAAGTAGGTGATTCCGGCAACCCCAAGTTCGAGCTGGATGGCGGCAATGCAACCCATGACAAGGTCTTCTGCCTTTCCGCGAAGGAGGCCAAGGCTCTGATGGACGACGATCAGCGCAAGGCTTCCGCGAACTGGTGGATCCGCACCCCCGGTTATGTATCCATGCATGCGGTGTGCGTGTTCAGCGATTCGGGCGGAGTCTACCTTGACGGCTATTCCGTCAATACGGGCAACTTCGCGATTCGTCCCGCGCTGTGGGTTTCCTGCGAGGGGGTGTAGGTATGGCTGAGAACTTCGATCAGAAGCTTGCCAAATACGCCCAGCTTGCGGTGAAGACCGGCTGCAACCTGCAGCCCGGCCAGGAACTGTACGTTTCTGCTGACGTGACGCAGGTGCAGCTCGTACGCCATGTGGTGCGCTGTGCATACGAGGCAGGTGCCTCTAACGTGCATGTGCAGTGGTCCGACGAAGTTGTCGGCCGCATGCACTACGACTATAAGCCCGCCGAATCCTTCAGCGAATTCCCCGAGTGGCGCGCGATGCTGCTCAACGGCACCGCAAAGCGCGGTGCGGCGGCGCTGTTCATCACGAGCGAGGACCCGCAGATCATGGCGGGCGTGGACCAGCAGAAGCTCACCAACTGGGTGATCGCCAGCAACAAGGCTTGCCGCGATTGGCGAGACGGCATGGACTTCGGCAAGAACGTCTGGTGCATCATCGGTGCGGCAAGCCCTGCCTGGGCGCGCCAGGTCTTCCCCGAGCTTCCCGAAGACGAGGCGGTGGCCAAGCTGTGGGATGCGATCCTGCACACGGCGCGCTGCGATGGCGAAGACCCTGCCGCGGCTTGGAGCGACCACGAGAAGAGCTTCCACGAGCGCAAGGATTGGTTGAACGGCCAGCACTTCGACGCCCTGCATTACAGCAACGGCTTGGGAACCGATATCACCATCGGCCTGACCGAAAGGCACGTGTGGGAAGGCGGCGGCGAGGTGACCGTGGATGGGCGTTTCTTCTTCCCCAACATGCCCACCGAGGAGATCTTCACCACGCCCGACCGAAGGCGCGTGGAAGGCACCGTGGTGTCGAGCATGCCGCTGAACCATGACGGCGCGCTCGTCGAGGGCATCCGTATCACCTTCAAGGAAGGCCGTGCGGTGGAGTATTCCGCCGAAAAGGGCGGCGAGGTGCTGGCGCAGATCATCGAGACCGACGAGGGCTCGCACTTCCTGGGCGAGGTGGCGCTGGTTCCCGTGACCAGCCCCATCAAGCAGACGGGGATCCTGTTCCTGAACACGCTCTTCGACGAGAATGCGAGCTGCCACTTCGCCTTGGGAATGGGCTTTCCCGAGTGCTATGAAGGCGGGCGCCAGATGAGCAAGGAAGAGCTGCTGCGGGTTGGCGTGAACGATTCGGCGACCCATGTGGACTTCATGCTGGGTACCGAAGACCTCTCCATCGACGGTATCAAGGCCGACGGCACCCGCGTGCCCGTGTTCCGCAACGGGGACTGGGCCTTCTAACCGAATGGGCATCGATTCGGCGGAGTCCTGGAAACGGGACTCCGCTTCTTATTTTGGTGCGCAATATCAACAAAGCGGTGATGAAAAGGCATCCTGCCTGCTTGCGTAGGGTACAATCTGCCAATGGATTGCATGGTGGGGCATAGGTTGGCCCCGCTGTTCGGAAGGAGTGGCTCATGGGCCTCATTAAAGCGATTACCGGTGCCGCAGGCGGCGTTCTTGCCGATCAGTGGAAGGAAATGATCTACTGCGACGCTATCCCCGCAGACACCCTGATGGTGAAGGGCCAGAAGCGCGTTTCCGGCCGCAGCAGCAATACCAAGGCATCCGACAACATCATCACCAACGGATCGGCTATCGTGGTCAACGACGGTCAGGCGATGATCATCGTCGACCAGGGCAAGATTGTCGAGTTCTGCGCCGAGCCCGGCCAGTTCACCTACAACAGCTCGTCGGAGCCCTCTATCTTCACCGGCGACCTTGAACAGGGCATCAGGGATTCCATCGCGCGCGTGGGAGAGCGATTCGCCTTCGGCGGCGATACCGGCCACGACCAGCGCGTTTATTATTTCAACATCAAGGAAATCGTCGACAACAAGTACGGTACCCCCACCCCCGTGCCCTTCCGTGTCATCGACAGGAACATCGGCCTGGACGTGGACATCTCGGTGCGCTGCAACGGCGTGTATTCGTACAAGATCGTCGACCCCGTCCTGTTCTATTCCGAGTTGTGCGGCAATGTATCCGACCGTTATCTGCGCAGCGAAATCGAAGGCCAGATGAAGTCCGAGCTGCTTACGGCCCTGCAGCCTGCGTTTGCCGTGGTGTCTGCAGCCGGCGTGCGCTATAGCGAAATCCCCGCCCACACCATCGAGCTGTGCGACGCGCTCAACGACGTGCTCTCCGAGAAGTGGACCCGTTTGCGCGGCATCAAGATCGTCAGCTTCGGCGTGAACTCCATCGCTGCCAGCGAAGAAGACCAGCAGATGATCAAGGATCTGCAGAAGAGCGCCACCATGCGCGATCCCAGGATGGCTGCAGCGGTGCTGACTGGCGCCCAGGCGGACGCCATGCGCGCTGCCGCCGCCAACGAGGCGGGTGCCATGACCGGCTTCATGGGTATGGGGATGGCAGCAGGCGCCGTCGGCAACCAGGCTGCGAACCTGTATGCCATGGCCGAGCAGCCCGTTCCCACTCCGGTTGCGGCTCCTGTTCCCGCATCTGCCCCTGCGCCTGCCGCAGGCGGTTGGACCTGCGAGTGCGGCAATGCGTGCACCGGCAAGTTCTGCCCCGAGTGCGGCAAGCCCAAGCCCGAGCCCACCGGCTGGACCTGTGCATGCGGCAATGCGTGCACCGGCAAGTTCTGCCCGGAATGCGGTTCTCCCAAGCCCACGGCTCCTCGCCAGTACAAGTGCAGCAACTGCGGTTGGACCCCCGAAGATCCTACGAATCCGCCCAAGTTCTGCCCCCAGTGCGGCGACCGCTTCGACGAAGGGGACGCGGTAAGCTAAGCGCCTTCGCACGTGCTTCCGATACGCATCAAGCCAACGGCCCGGGATTGAACCGGGCCGTTTTCGTTTGGGACGGTTTCCTGTGCTGAGATGGGGGAGTTGTAGTGAAAATTGCACTGTGACAGAGCAATTTTCGGCTGATTTTGCACTGTGTCAGAGCAATTTGCCCGACAAAAACAACATACTGTTGGAATAGTCTTCAAAAGAAGAGGAAATGTATGAAGCGAATTGAAGATTGCCAAGCAAGCCTGAAGATTGGGGTTGCTTCGAGTTGTTGTCGTAGTAACGGAGTAACCAAAAGCAGGGACCCGGAATAACCGGGTCCCTGCTCTGTTGTCGAAGGTATGGGGATTCGCCTTTAGTTCTTCAGCGAGTTCAGAGGTGCGGGGAAACGGCCGCCGCGGTGGGCGAACACGTCGCCCGCATGGGTGTTCACGGGCATGATGGGGGCGTAGCCCAGAAGACCACCGAAGTTCAGGGTCTCGCCTGCCTGCTTGCCGATTGCGGGGATGACGCGAACGGCGGTGGTCTTGTTGTTGATCACGCCGATGGCGGCTTCGTCTGCGATGATGCCGAAGATGGTTTCGGGAGTGGTGTCGCCGGGGATGACGATCATGTCCAGGCCGACGCTGCACACGCAGGTCATGGCTTCCAGCTTCTCCAGGGTCAGCACGCCTGCTTCTGCCGCACGGATCATGCCGGCATCTTCGGAAACGGGGATGAATGCGCCGGAAAGGCCGCCGACGCTGCTCGATGCCATGACGCCGCCCTTCTTGACTGCATCATTGAGCATGGCGAGTGCCGCGGTGGTGCCGGGGCCGCCGCACTGGCCCACGCCGATTGCTTCCAGGATCTCTGCGACGCTGTCGCCTTCTGCAGGGGTGGGGGCCAAAGAAAGGTCCAGAATGCCCTGCATCACGCCCAGGCGATTGCTTGCTTCGCGTGCCATCAGCTCGCCTGCGCGGGTGATCTTGAAGGCGGTGGACTTGATCGCCTCGGCGATGGAGGTGAGGTCCGCGTCCTTGGGCATGTTGGCCAGCACGTTGCGCACGACGCCGGGGCCGGAAACGCCCACGTTGATCACGGCGTCGGCTTCGCCGCTGCCGTGGAATGCGCCCGCCATAAAGGGGTTGTCCTCGACGGCGTTGGCGAACACGACCAGCTTGGCTGCGCCGATGCACTCGCGGTCGGCGGTTGCCTTCGCGGTCTCGATCACGGTGTTCGCCATCTGCCAAACCGCATCCATATTGATGCCCGCACGGGTGGAGCCCACGTTCACGGAGCTGCACACGCGGTCGGTTGCCGCTAGGGCGTGGGGGATGGACTGCATCAGCTTGCGGTCCGCTTCGGTTGCGCCCTTCTGCACCAGGGCGGAGAAGCCGCCCACGAAGTCGACGCCCACTTCCTTGCCCGCGCGGTCCATGGCCTCGGCGATGGGGGTGAGGTCGGTCGCGTCGGTTGCGCAGCAGATTTCCGCGATGGGGGTGACCGAAATGCGCTTGTTCACGATGGGGATACCGAATTCGCGTTCCATCTGCTCTGCGGTGGGAACCAGCTTTTCGGCGGCGGTAGTCATGCGGTCGTAGACCTTGTTCGCCATGGTCTTGATGTCGCTGTGGGTGCAGCTGCGCAGGTTCAGGCCCAGGGTGATGGTGCGGATGTCCAGGTTCTGCTTGCTCACCATCGCAAGCGTTTCGGCGACTTCGGCCGGCGTAATCTGCATGGCATATCCCTTTCAAGAGAAACGGGGAGGGCTCACCCTCCGCGATTGCGGGTGTAAAGACTGACGTTTCATTATAACCTGCATCCTCACCGCTATGCCAAGTGCCAAGGGGGGTGAAGCGCCGAACCCTCGCTTTCCAACACCCCGTCTTACGGATGGCGGCTTCGAAAAGGCGGCGGAATGGTGTCTTTCGGGAGGGGAAAGGCGGTGGAGCGGGTGAAAATGACTTCGAATCGGTTGCAAATTGCCTTCAAAGGCGGGGGTGTTTTGTGAATGAAACCTTAAGAAACGCTGAAATGCCCTAAAATATAAAGGCTGCTTTTTCGTCTTTCGAATAGGAAAGACCTGAAAACGAGAGAAAGATAGACATGGAGCAAAGCCTGCATATCGGCATCGACGTGGGATCCACTACCGTCAAGCTTGCGATCCTCGACGATGCCTGCGAAATCAAGTACTCCATCTACCAGCGCCACCATGCGGACGTCCGTGCGACTATCGTGGAGGTCCTGAAGAAGTGCGCTGCCGAATTCGGCGAAGAGCGCATGACCGTGGCGATCACCGGTTCGGGCGGCCTGCTTCTGGCCCAGTGGCTTGATATCGCGTTCATCCAGGAAGTCATCGCCAGCAAGACCGCTGTCGAGACCTTCATTCCCCAGACCGACGTCGCCATCGAATTGGGCGGCGAGGATGCGAAGATCATCTACTTCGACAACAGCATCGAACAGCGCATGAACGGAACCTGCGCGGGCGGTACCGGCGCCTTCATCGACCAGATGGCGGCACTGCTTGATACCGACGCTGCCGGTCTGAATGATTTGGCCGCCAAGCACACCATCCTGTATCCCATCGCGAGCCGTTGCGGCGTTTTCGCGAAAACCGACGTCCAGCCGCTTCTGAACGAGGGTGCGAAGAGGGAAGACGTTGCCGCTTCCATCTTCCAGGCGGTTGTGACCCAGACCATTTCCGGTTTGGCATGCGGCAGGCCCATCCGCGGCCATGTCGCCTTCTTGGGCGGCCCCTTGCAGTACCTGCCGGAATTGCGTAATCGCTTCTATGAGACGCTCAACCTGGACGACGATCACATCATCGTCCCCGAAAACGCCCACCTGTTCGTTGCCGCCGGCTGCGCGGTCGCGGGCGCGAAGGAGGCCAAGATCGAGCGGCTGAACGACATCGTCGACCGTTTGGAGGGCATCGGCAACATCCAGGGCAGCGAGGTCGTGCGCCTTCCCCCTCTGTTCGCCAACCAGGCCGAATATGACGAATTCAAGCAGCGCCACGCGGCGGAATGCGTGAAGCGCACCCCCTTGGAAACCTACGAGGGCAAGGCGTTTTTGGGCATCGACGCCGGTTCCACCACCTTCAAGACCGCGCTCGTCGCCGAAGACGGCAGCCTGCTGTGGTCCTTCTATACCAATAACAAGGGCGATGTGCTGGGTACCGCGAAGGCCGGCATCGCCAAGCTCTATGACGAGCTTCCCAAGAACGCGGACGGCACCCCCAAGGTGCAGCTGGGCCATGCGACCGTGACCGGTTACGGCGAGGGCCTGTTGCTGGAGGCCTTGCGCGTCGACTCGGGCGAAATCGAGACCGTCGCGCATCTGCGCGGCGCCCAGGAAATGCTCCCGGGCGTGGAATTCATCTTGGACATCGGCGGCCAGGACATGAAGTGCCTGCGCGTGAAGGACGGCGTTATCGACAGCATCATGCTCAACGAGGCCTGTTCTTCGGGCTGCGGCTCCTTCATCGAGAGCTTCGCTTCCGGCCTGAACCTGGAAATCGGCGAGTTCGCCGAAACCGCCAATTCCGCGGAAAACCCCGTCGACCTGGGCAGCCGCTGCACGGTGTTCATGAACAGCCGCGTTAAGCAGGCGCAGAAGGAAGGCGCCACCGTGGGCGACATCGCCGCGGGCCTTGCCATCTCCGTCATCAAGAACGCCCTGTTCAAGGTCATCAAGATCCGCGACCCGCATGACGTGGGCGAAAAGGTCATCGTGCAGGGCGGCACCTTCCTGAACGATGCCGTGCTGCGTTCCTTCGAGCAGCTTTCCGAAGTGAATGCCGTGCGTCCCGACATCGCGGGCAACATGGGCGCCTACGGTGCGGCGCTTCTGGCGCGCGACCGCTATGAATCCTGCGTGCGCCGCAGCGGCCACGATGCGGCTTCCACTTTGCTCACCCCCGACCAGCTGGACGCCCTGCATCCCACCCATCGCACCACCCGCTGCAAGGCATGCGAGAACCACTGCTTGCTCACCATCAACGACTTCGGCATCGACGAGGCCACGGGCAAGCACCGCCGCTTCATCACCGGCAACCGTTGCGAGCGCGGCGCCGGCGTGTCGAAGGGCCAGAGCGAGGTTCCCAACCTGTTCGACTACAAGAGCCATCGCCTTTTCGACTACCAGCCGCTTTCCGCCGAGCAGGCGACCCGCGGCGTGGTGGGCATCCCGCGTGCGCTCAACATGTACGAGAACTATCCCTTCTGGTTCACCTTCTTCACCAAGCTGGGCTTCCGCGTGCTCATTTCGGATCCCACCACGAAGAAGACCTACGAGGAGGGCATCGAGTCCATCCCGTCCGAAAACGCCTGCTATCCCGCGAAAATCAGCCATGGCCACGTGATGAATCTGATCGCCAAGCGCCCCGATTTCATCTGGATGCCCTGCGCAAAGTGGGAGCGCCAGGAAGACGAAGGCGCCGGCAACCACTACAACTGCCCCATCGTCATGAGCTATTCGGAGTCCTTGCGCCTTAATATCGACGAACTGCAGGAAGAGAACATCCCCTTCCTGAACCCGTACCTGCCCTACGACAAGAAGGAGAAGCTGAAGAAGCGCCTGTTCGTGGAGCTGGTCCAGGAGCATCCCGAGATCATGGGCAAGCATGCCGCCGCACCCACCCAACAGGAAATCAACGCTGCGGTGGAGGCTGCGTGGGAAGAAGACGTCCGCTTCCATGACGATATGCGCGCGAAGGGCGAGGAAACCCTGCGCTGGATGGAGCAGACCCACACCCATGGCATCGTGCTTGCGGGCCGTCCCTACCATATCGACCCCGAAATCAACCACGCCATCCCCGAGCTGCTCACCAGCTTCGGCCTGGCTGTGCTCACCGAAGATAGCATCGCGCATCTGGGAACGCTCGAGCGCCCCATCCGCGTGGTCGACCAGTGGATGTACCACACGCGCCTGTATGCAGCCGCCAAGGTTGCCACCCAGCGCGACGACCTGGATCTGATCCAGCTGAACAGCTTCGGCTGCGGC
>SFII01000053.1 GCA_004555335.1 Coriobacteriaceae bacterium
AAAGCCGCTTTCGTAATCGCCCTGATAAGCGGCCTGCTTGCGATAGCGTGCTTCCTTTCGGCGAAGGGGATCTTCGCCCTGGTGTTTGCTGGAGCTGTCTTGATCGGGTCGCTTTTCGCGGTGCTCGATGTGCTTTCGCCCGTTCTGGTGAAGGGTTTTTTCGGAAGCAGGGATTACCCGAAGATCTTCGCCCGCTTTGCGATGATCACCAATCTGGTGCCGGGATTCGCGGTGCTCGCCTTCAGTGCCATCTCTGCCCGAAGCTGGACGACAACCTTCGCGGCGGGCGGCGCTTGCCTGGCCATCACCCTGGCAAGCGGCCTGTTCGCCATGGCGAGGGCGAACAGGCTCAAGCGGGACTGCGTCTTCGAAGGGGAATAGGATCCTCTACTGGAGGTGCATCACGGTAGCGGTCATGCGGGCGCAGTGGGTGCCCAGGTCGTCGAAGACGTCGACCGTGTAAAACCCTAGCCTGCGTCCGTTGCGGTCCGGGCGCGCTACGGCGATCAGACGGCTTCCCTTGCAGGACTTCATGGTGTTGATGCAGTTGCTGACCGAAGACGACGGGGGCTGGTTGACGTTCGAGCTGATTGCGAGCGCGAAGTCCGCCAGCGTGAAGTAGACGCCGTTGCCTCGAGAGTTTCGAAATCGAAGGAATCGATGCGTGCTCCCAGGCAATTGCTTGCGAAGCGGTCGTTGGAGAAGAATTCCCGGATCTGGTCGAGGGTTTCCATCGTCTGGTCCATGATTCGTCCTTTCGGTTGGTTACGTGCCAAGCGGATTATCCCACAAGGCCGCAGGCGGTGCGGATATTCGCGGGTGCGTGGAAGGCGCGCGGCGGCCTTTGCGTTGGTGTATAGTGTTCTGGTTTGGAATACCCGCCTGCGTTTCCCACGTGCAGGCGCAGACGAGGGCTTTTCGCCCAGGAGGTTCGTTCATGAAGGCTCTTATCCCCGCTGCGGGCATGGGAACGCGGTTCCTGCCGGCAACCAAGGCGATTCCGAAGGAAATGCTGCTGGTTGTGGACCGTCCCGTCATCCAGTACGTCGTCGAAGAGGGCCTGGCTTCCGGTGCCGACGAGGTCGTGATCATCAACAGCCGCGAAAAGAAGGCAATCGAAGACCATTTCGCCCCCGACGCCGATCTGGAGGCGACCCTGCGCGAGCGCGGGAAGGACGTCTACGCCGAAGCCGTCGCGCATGCGGGCAATCTCCCTGTCTCCTTCGTCTACCAGGACGAGCCGCTCGGCCTGGGGCATGCGGTCCACTGCGCGGCGCAGAAGATGGACGGCGATCCCTTCTTCGTGCTTCTGGGCGATGTGATCGTGCCCGACAACCAGATGCTGGTGAAGATGCGCGAGGTGTCCGAGCGCCATGGCGGTGCGAGCGTGATCGCCGTGCTGCCCGTCCCCGAAGACCAGGTGAGCCGCTTCGGCGTCATCGCAGGCGAGCCTGCCGAAGATGGGGTGTGGAAGGTCGACCGGTTGGTCGAGAAGCCGCCAGTCGATCAGGCGCCGTCCAATCTGACCATCTTCGGACGCTATCTGCTTTCCCCGCGCGTGATGGAGCTGCTCGCCGAAGTGAAGCCCGGTGCCGGCAACGAGATCCAGCTCACCGACGCCCTTGATGCGGTGCTTGCGGAAGAGGAGATGTACGCGCTGATCATCGACAACGAAGACGGCTTCGACACCGGCACGGTGGAAACCTGGCTGGATACGAACAACCGCCTGTATGCACGCCGAATGGGCAAGTAGCCCATTTGCGCGGAATCGCGTTTCGGAAGGGAGGCTCCGTGCCTCCCTTCTTGCATTCCAACGCCGTTTTTGGAGGTGATGGGTTGGTGGGTTTTAGAGTGGAAAGCACATCCGGAGATGCCTAGACGATGGCTCTCGGGTAAGGAGTAACCCCTAGAACGCAAAACGACCCGGGTCGGAAAAAGGGGAGGAAACCGACCCGGGCCTGCAAGGAGGGAGGCGATGCGTATCGCATCGCAGCCGCCAGATAATTTGGGGAAAGGGAGGAGGCGGCTTCAAACTTCAAGGAGGGTGCCTTTCTGTTTGACAGCATCCATTATAGAGACCTTCGGTGGAGAACATGAGAGCAGGTCATGGCGCTTTTATGGATATGATTTCCCCTTGGCAACCTTTTTTGTCGAAAAGGAAACAGAATCGCCCGTTTGCGCGAATGGCCTTGCTTTTTTGCGTTTGGTGAACCCGTGCCGCGGGTGAAGTATACTGTCTCATTGGCGCGTGGGAGCCGGTTGCCCTCCGGGGTTCTCGGCGATTATCCTCCAGCGCTTCCCAGCAAACCATCGCCTCTACGCGAAAGGATCGGCTATGCCAGATATCCAGCTTCGGTTCCACCATGACATGCTCGTGCTTTCTTCCCCGATTGCAGCAGCGTTGGAACGTCAGGGTTTCGAAATCGAGGGGGATATCGAGCTTCTGCTCATGACCGAGCCGGAAGAGGCTGCCGATGCGGTGCGCATGCAATCCGTTGCCGGCGCCCAGTGCCTGGTGACTCCTACGCAGGGAATCACTGAAGCCCGCTTGGCAAGGCAGCGCATGGAAGGCCATGCGCAGGAAGTGGCGGACGCGGCGGTTGGCATGCTTCGTCAGTACAAGCCGCAGCATCTGATCGCCGAAATCGGTGCAACGGGCCTTCCCATCGATCCGGGCTCCAAGCCCTCGCTGCTTGCGAACCGGGACCAGTATTCCGCGGCGGTGGCGTTGTTTGCAGGCAAAGACGTGGACGCCATCTTCTTCAGCGACCTCGCGAGTGCCGATGACCTGCGATGTGCGCTTATGGGAGGGCGCCGCGTGTGCGACCTTCCCCTGTTCGCGAGCGTGAGGGCCGACGCCGAAGGCAAGGTCTTAGGGCGCAGCATGATCGTGGAGGAATGCGCCGCGGTCGCGCAGGAATACGAGGCGAGCGTCTTCGGAATCCATATGGACGCGGACCCCGATGACGTGGTGGCCGTGACGAAGCGCCTTGCGGGTGCCTGCGATATCCCCATCCTGGTGCAGGTCGATGTCTTCCCGAAGGTGAGCCGCCTTCCCAGGCATGAGCCCGAATCTGCCTACAGCATGCCCGACGACATGGTGCAGCTTGCCGCGCGCCTGCGCGCAGCGGGAGCGCAGTTCCTGCGCGCATCCGGCAAGGCGACCCCTTCCTACACGGGTGCTCTTGCCGCGACCGTCATGGGCGTGGACTGCATCCGCTAGGGGGTTGTTGTGAGCCGCAAGCCCATCAGCAATCTGGAACGCAGCGAAGATTACGGTGCCCTGCAAAGGGTGGTGGACGCGCTCTTCAAGGAATCCGACTTTGCGAGCAGGCTGGATGTGGTCATCATGGCCGAATCCTTCGACCTGCCTTCCGACCTTTTGGAGATAGTGGGCCTGCTTCCCTCGGGCACCTATTCCAGGCAGTCGCTGTGTACCCAGCTGAACTCCTCGATTTCGGGGCATGCCTGGGGACAGGTGTATGGGACGGTGGAGTAGGCAAAGGAAAAGCCCCACCCCCGACCAAAGGATGAACCCACCTGACTAAGGTGGGTGCCCGCAGCAGCCTTCCTGGCTTTCGCATCAACGGACGCGAATCCCCATTCCAACGGCAATCTGAGGCTCCCTTGAATTATGCATCGGTCCATCGCGTAAATAGGAACCGAGGGTGAAGCTCGACATCGATTATTCTCCAGCTTGCCTCGCAAAACCACCCTTGATTTTTACCCGAAGTGCGTTTTCGGATGCCTGCGGGGCGGTGGGGCCGGCGGGGTGGCCCATTGCGGGGACCGCCCGAAGGCCGTGTTCTCATACGGGGGCTTCTACCTGCGCGCTGTGGTAAAGTTTGCCCCATGGAAAACCTATTCAGCGAAATCGAAACCCAGGCGAAGAACAGCGTAGCCCCCCTTGCGGTGCGCATGAGGCCGCGTACCCTTGACGAGCTGGTGGGCCAGGCACAGGCGGTCGGTCCCGAAAGCTGGCTTCGCCAGGCGATTGAGAACGACAACCTCTCGAGCGTCATCCTGTTCGGGCCCGCAGGCACGGGCAAGACTTCCATCGCGCGCGTTATCGCGCATTCCACCAAGGCTGCCTTCGTGGAGGTTTCCGCTATTGGCGGCACGGTTTCCGACCTCCGCCGCGAAATCAAGGAAGCCCAGAGCCGCCTGGTCTCGCGCGGCCAGCGCACCATCCTGTTCATCGACGAGATCCACCGCTTCAACCGCAGCCAGCAGGATGCCCTGCTCCATGCGGTGGAGGACCGCGTGGTCATTATGGTGGGCGCCACGACGGAAAACCCCTTCTTCGAAGTGAATTCGGCGCTCATCTCGCGCAGCCGCGTGGTCGAGCTGAAATCCCTCTCCGATGAGGAGGTGGGTCTTCTCGTGGACCGCGCCCTGGAAGACGAGCGGGGCTTCGGGGGGCGCTACGCCCTCACGGACCAGGCGCGCGACGCGATCATCATGCTCGCCGGCGGCGACGGCCGCGGATCGCTCACCACCTTGGAGCTGGCATGCGCGCTCGTCGAGCCGGGCACGCCGGATGATCCCGCCCTCGTGTCCGAAGACGACGTGCGCAAGGCGACCCCGTACCGCACCCTCGCCTACGACAAGAAGAAGGACATGCACTATGACGTGATCAGCGCCTTCATCAAGTCGATGAGGGGCAGCGATCCCGATGCCGCGCTTTATTGGCTCGCCCGTATGATAGACGGCGGCGAGGACCCCAAGTTCATAGCGCGGCGCATGTTCATCGCCGCTTCGGAGGACGTGGGCAACGCCGACCCCCAGGCGATCCTGGTTGCCGAGGCCGCGTTCCGGGCGGCGGAAGTCATCGGTTATCCCGAATGCCGCATCAACCTGGCGCAGGCGGCGATCTACCTTTCCCTCGCTCCCAAGAGCAATGCGGCGGAAGCGGGAATCGACGCCGCATTGGCCGAGGTGCGCCGCGGTCCCATGAGGGAGGTGCCCGCCCACTTGCGCGACAGGCATCGTCCCGGTTCGGAAAACTACGGCGAATACAAGTATCCGCATGATTATCCTGCCGGTTGGGTGGAGCAGCAGTACCTTCCCGACGGCCTGGAGCGCGGTTGCTTCTTCAATCCCTCCGAAAGGGGTTGGGAGGCCTACCGGATGGAGGCGACAGTCCGCGACCGCATGGAAGGCGGCGCGTGATAGAATGACGGAATTGCCCGATATGAAAGGATTGCGCCCATGGAAGCTTCAGCAGTAGTCCAGATCATCCTTCCCATCGTATTCATCGTCGTGGGTGTGGCGCTCGTTTGGCTTCTGGTCGAGCTGGTCCGTACCGTGAAGACCGCGAGGAAGACCGTCGAGGAAATCCACGCCCAGGTCAGCCCTACCCTCGAGCAGGTTCAGAAGATCACTGCCGACATCCAGCCGGCTATCGCGAAGATCGATCCTTTGGTCGAGCGGGTTTCGCTGACCGTCGATGCGGCCAATCTGGAGATGATGCGCGTCGATTCCATCCTGGAGGACGTCAACTCGGTGACCGAGGCCCTTTCTTCCACCACGCTCGCCCTCGACAATGTCGCGAATGCCCCGCTCAATGTCGTGAACAACGTTTCCAGCCGCGTGCATAACATCCTCAAGGGCCGCAAGAGCAGTGAGAGCTCTTCCAGCCTTGCCGATGCCAAGGCGCGCAGCGAAAGGAAGCCCGAGAGGTCCCGCCTGAGGGAAACCGCCCCCAAGGCCGATTCCGCGATCGAGGGCGGTGCCGAGGGTGCAGATTCTGCTGCCCCCGGATCGATCGAGCAGTCCGAATAGGAAGCCGATGCAGCCTGATTCCGAAAAGCAGCCCAGCAAGCTGGCGGTCAGATCCCTTCAGTGGCGCTTGGCGCTCTATGTGGTCTGGACGCTTATCGGCGTTTCCATCCTGGTTTACTTTTCCGGCAATGTCTTGGATGTGCTCTCTATTCCCGTGGGCATCATCGTATGGACCACCATCCTGGTGTTCACCTTGCGGGGCCTGGTCGAAAAGCTCTGCGACAGGGGAGTGCCCAGGGCCGCGGCGGTGGCTATCGCCTTCCTGACCTTATTCGTGGCGATCGCGCTTATCGTGCTCTTGGCGAAACCCCTCTTCGTGGGGGGCGGAGGTGCCGACGAGTTCATGTCGAGCGTGTCATCTTCCGTTTCCGGTATCCAGGGTTATGTCGAAGGGCTCTATAACGACTACCCGCAGATCTTCTCCGATCCCACCGTCATGACCTGGATCGAATCGTCTCTGGGCAGTCTCGTCGCCTATGGCGAGAAGGCGGTATCCGGTCTCGCGCAGAACATGGTCAGCTTCGCCGGGTTCACCGTGAACGCACTCATGTGCATCATGTTCTCGCTTGTCACCGCATTCTGGCTGTTGCTCGAGATGCCCCGCATGCGCGGCGAGTTGAAGCGCCTGTTCGGGGGGAAGATCATCGAGGATCTCGATTTTCTGGGGAGCACCTTCTCCCGCGTGCTCGGCGGCTTCATCAAGGGCATGGCGATCCAGTGCCTGGTGATCGGCGTAGGATGCGGCCTGGCTTTCACGCTTATCGGATTCCCCAATGCACCCGTTTATGCATTGGTGGTTGCGGCGTGCAACATCCTTCCCGTGCTCGGCCAATGGGTGGGCGTTGCGGTGATCGCCTTCGTCTGCCTGTTCACCGATACCATGACGGCGATTCTCATGATCGTGGCCACTCTGGTCATCCAGCGCTTCGTCTATATGTTCATCTACCCGAAGATCATGGCTGATTCGGTCGATGTCCATCCCGTGCTGATCATCATCTGCATGATGGTGGGGTATGCTCTTGGGGGCACATTGAGCGGCGTCATGGGCAGTTTGGTGGGCATTTTGGTGTCCATCCCGCTTGCAGCCGTTGCAAAGGCGATGTTCGTCTACTATTTCGAGAAGAAGACGGGACGTCATCTGGTTGCAGAAGACGGGGTGTTCTTCAAAGGAGTGCCGAATGCCGGGGAGGTTCCCGACCCCCATCACAATGCGACATCCCCGCATCCGGTGGCGTATGCGAAATCGCAGTCATCATCCGACTGCCTCGCGCGGCTTCGGTATAGGGTTTCCGCATCCGCCCGTTCGAAACCGTCCGATCCACAGGACGTGCAAGAGGACGGTGCGGGATCCGGCAAGGCCCGGGAAGAATCCGGTTGCGGGTCGGATGGCTGCCCGAAAGATACGAGAGGATAAGTAAAGCGGCTGGCACGCCTGCCGCGTACGAAGATAGATAGGAAAGAATGCCGATGAGATACATGAGCACCGCGGAAATCCGCGAGAAGTACCTTCGCTACTTCGAAGAAAAGGGCTGCAAGCGCATGCCCTCCTCGTCTTTGATCCCCGACGATCCCAGCCTGCTGCTCACCAGTGCGGGTATGGTCCAGTTCAAGCCCTACTTCCTCCAGCAGAAGCATCTGGAATCCCCCTATATCGGTACCACGACCGTCCAGAAGTGCGTCCGCACCAACGACATCGACATCATCGGCACCGACGGCCGCCATCTGAGCTTCTTCGAGATGCTGGGCAACTTCAGCTTCGGCGAGTATTTCAAGAAGGAGATGTGCGAGTGGGCGCTCGACTTCTCCGTGAATGAGCTGGAACTTCCCATGGATAGGCTCTACTTCACCGTCTTCGAGGACGATGACGAGACCATCGAGATCTGGAAGAGCCTGGGTGTGGACGAAAGCCACATCACCCGTCTGGGCGAAGACGACAACTTCTGGCGCGCCGGCCCCACCGGCCCCTGCGGTCCCTGCTCCGAGCTGTACTTCGACCAGGGCGAGCATGTGGGTTGCGGCAGCCCCGATTGCGCCCCCGGTTGCGACTGCGACCGCTTCCTGGAGTACTGGAACTGCGTGTTCACCCAGTATGACGGCCAGGAAGACGGCACCCTGGCGCCCCTGCCCAAGAAGAACATCGACACCGGCATGGGCTTGGAGCGCATCGCCGCGATCATGCAGGGCGTCCAGAGCAACTTCGATACCGATGTGCTGCATGGCCTCATCGAGGTGGGCGAGCGCCTGAGCGGCCGCAAGTACGGTGAATGCGAAGCCGACGACATGGCACTGCGCGTCATGGCGGACCACTCCCGTGCGGTGACCTTCATGATCGCCGACGGCATCCTGCCCTCCAACGAAGGCCGCGGCTACGTCCTGCGACGACTGCTCCGCCGTGCCGTCATGAAGGGCCAGCTGCTGGGCATCGAAGGCGCGTTCATGCGCAACTACGTCGACCAGATCATCGAGGTGATGGGCGAGGTCTATCCCGAGGCCGTGGAAAACCGCAACCTCATCTGCAGCGTCGTCGAAAACGAGGAAGAGCGCTTCGGCGCGACCCTGTCCCAGGGCCGTGCATTCCTGGCGGAAACCCTGGGAGAGCTTTCCGGCAAGGTTCTTTCCGGCAAGGTGGCCTTCACCCTGCACGACACCTATGGCTTCCCCCTGGAGGTAACCCAGGAAATCTGCGCCGAGCAGGGCATCGAGGTCGACACCCAGGAGTTCGCAGAATGCATGCAGCAGCAGCGCGAGCGTGCGCGTGCCGCGACCAAGGGCGACGCCGAAGCCGCCTGGTCCACCTATGACGGCACCATGACCGCCATCCTCGAGCAGGTCGGTGAAACCGATTTCTGCGGATACACCAAGAACCAGGCGGATTGCAAAGTGCTCGCATTGGTGAAGGACGGCGCGCGCGTCGACAGCCTGAAGGCGGGCGAACAGGGCGGCATCGTGCTGGAGAAGACTCCCTTCTACGCCGAGAAGGGCGGCCAGGTGGGCGACACCGGCATCATCTACGCACCCGATATGCGCGCAACCGTCACCGATACCCAGGAACCCGAAAAGGGCCTGGTCGTCCATTACGTGCGCGTCGAAGAAGGCCAGATCGCCGAGGGTTCCCAGGTCCGCGCCTCCATCGACTCCCTGCGCCGCGAACGCATCCGCCGCAACCACAGTGCCACCCACATCCTGCATTGGGCCCTGCGCGAGGTGCTGGGCGACCATGTCAAGCAGGCAGGTAGCCTGGTTGCCCCCGACCGCCTTCGCTTCGACTTCACCCATTTCGAGGGAGCCACCCGCGAGCAGCTCGCCGAGGTGGAGCGCCTGGCCAACCGCAAGATCATGGAAAACCATCGTGTGAACACCTATGAGACCAGCCTGGTCTCCGCGCGCGAAGCGGGAGTTACCGGCCTGTTCGGCGAAAAGTACGGCGAGTTCGTCCGCGTTGTCGACATGGAGGGCTTCAGCCAGGAGCTGTGCGGCGGCACGCATGTTTCCGCAACCAGCGAAATCGGCCTGGTGAAGATCATCTCCGAGGGCAGCGTCGGCTCCAACCTGCGCCGTATCGAGGCGGTCACCAGCTTCGACGCCCTCGAAT
>SFII01000217.1 GCA_004555335.1 Coriobacteriaceae bacterium
GCGGTTGCATTTTTCGCCGGCATGTGCTAAACTGCCTAAATGTGACTATGGATAATTGTATTCATATAAGAGGCAGGAGGAAAACTCAATGGCTACTACTTTCGAAAAGCTCTCTTCCAACAAGGTCAAGCTTGGCTTCACCGTGGACGCCGCCAAGTTCGACGAGGCCATCCGCAAGGCCTATCAGAAGGACGTAAAGAACATCACCATCCCCGGCTTCCGCAAGGGCAAGGCGCCCATGCAGGTCATCGAGAATCACTACGGCGCGGGCGTTTTCTACGAGGACGCTTTCGAGATTCTCTTCCCCGAGGTTTATCAGGCTGCGCTGACCGAGCACGGCGTGACCCCCGTGGACCGTCCCGAGCTGAACATGGAACAGATCGAAAAGGGCAAGGACCTGATCTTCAGCGTGGAAGTGTTCGTGACCCCCGACGTGGAGCTGGGTCAGTATAAGAACCTGGGCATCGAGAAGAAGGTGGACGAAGTCACCGAAGACGACGTGAAGGCCGAAATCGAGCGCGCCCGCGACCGCGCCGCCCGTTACATCGACGTGACCGACCGTCCCGCCAAGCTGGACGACCAGGTGAACATCGACTACGCCGGCTTCGTTGGCGAAGAGCAGTTCGAAGGCGGCACCGCTCAGGGCCACGACCTGGTGCTGGGCTCCGGCAGCTTCATCCCCGGCTTCGAGGATCAGCTGGTGGGCGCGGAAGCCGGCAGCGACGTGGAAGTGCACGTGACCTTCCCCGAAAAGTATCACGCCGAAAACCTGGCTGGCAAGGAAGCCACCTTCAAGGTAAAGGTGAATTCCATCCGTGAAAAGGAAGTGCCCGCGCTGGACGACGACTTCGTGAAGGAAGCCAGCGAGACCGCCAACACCGTGGACGAATACAAGGCCGAGATCCGCGAAAAGCTGGAGAAGCAGGCCGAGCAGAAGGCTGACAATAGATCGACCTGCCCGAGGCCATGATCGAGGAGCAGATCGACAACATGCTGCGCGACATGGAAATGCGGCTGATGTATCAGGGCATGCGGCTGGACGACTATCTGAAGTACACCGGCCAGACCCGCGAAGACCTGCGCAAGGTTTATCACGACGAGGCCGAGCGCCGGGTTCGCACCCAGCTGACCCTGGAAGAGATCCGCAAGGTGGAAGAGATCAAGGCCGAAGAAGCCGACATCGACGAGGAAATGAAGTCCCTGGCCGAGCAGAGCCGCAAGTCCCTGGAGGACTTCAAGGCCAGCCTGACCGAGAACGACAAAAAGTACTTCGAAGAGGTCGCTTCCCTGACCAAGACCATCAAGTTCCTGAAGGACAACGCCGGCAAGGCGGAATAATTCAGCGCGGAAAGCTCATCCTTTCGCGACATAACAAAAACAAAACCCGGTGGGGCGGCATAATTCGTCCCACCGGAAACATACTTTAGTAAACGGTGAATTGGAGGTGCGCCCATGAACCTTATGCCTTATGTAATCGAACAGACCGGCCGCGGCGAGCGTTCCTACGACATCTACTCCCGCCTGCTCAAGGACCGCATAATCTTCCTGGGCGGTGAGATCGACGACGACGTGGCCAACGTAATCGTCGCTCAGATGCTCTTTTTGGAAATGGAAGACCCCGACGCGGACATTCAGCTCTACATCAACAGCCCCGGCGGCGTAATCACTTCCGGCATGGCCATTTACGACACCATGCGCTACCTGAAATGCGAGGTTTCCACCCTGTGCATCGGCATGGCGGCCTCCATGGGAGCGTTTCTGCTCAGCGCCGGCGCAAAGGGAAAGCGCAAGGCGCTGCCCCACGCGGAGATCATGATCCACCAGCCCTCCGGCGGCGCCCGCGGCCAGGCCACGGACATTGAGATCCAGGCCGAGCAGATTCTGCGGGTGAAGAAGACCATGAACCAGCTTTTGGCCGACCACACCGGTCAGCCTCTGCGGACCATCGAGCGGGATGTGGAGCGAGACCATTACATGACCGCCGACCAGGCCCTGAAATATGGACTGATTGACGAGATCATTGCGCCGAGGAGATAAACCATGCCCAAGGATGATTTTAACAACAATCGCATTCGCTGCTCCTTCTGCGGAAAGACCCAGGACCAGGTGCGCCGCATCGTCGCCGGCCCCAACGCCTACATCTGCAACGAATGCGTGCTGCTCTGCCAGGAGATCGTCTCCGACGACGTGGACAGCGTAGCCAAGCGGGGGGACATGGAAATCAAGCGTCCCCAGGAAATCAAGGAAATTCTGGATCAGTACGTAGTGGGCCAGGACGAGGCCAAGAAGGCCCTGTGCGTGGCGGTATACAACCACTACAAGCGCATCCAGCACATGCAGACCACCTCCAAGGCGGACGTGGAACTGCAGAAATCCAACATCGTGATGCTGGGCCCCACGGGCTGCGGCAAGACGTATCTGGCCCAGACCCTGGCCAAGATTCTGAACGTGCCCTTCGCCATCGGCGACGCCACCAGTCTGACGGAAGCCGGATATGTGGGCGAGGACGTGGAAAACATTCTGCTGCGGCTGATTCAGAACGCCGATTACGACATTGACCTGGCCCAGCGGGGCATCATCTACATCGACGAAATCGACAAGATCGCCCGCAAGGGAGAAAACGTCTCCATTACCCGGGACGTTTCCGGCGAGGGCGT
>SFII01000218.1 GCA_004555335.1 Coriobacteriaceae bacterium
GCCTCGAACAGACCGTCGCGCAGCTGATAGACCTTGTTCTTGGAAACGGGCTTGCCGTTCTTGTCGATGCCGAAGCGCTCTTTGCGGGCGATGGCCTGCACACGGGGATTCTCCTCCATGGGCATGTTGACGTCGGGCTTGGCGTCGCCGCCGAAGGACTCCACGTGGCCGTTGGTGAACATCATGTCCGCCAGCTCGTCAGGGTTCTTGTCCAGGTTCATGCGGGGAGACACGGTCTCGTCGATGGCCAGCTTGAAGTTGCGCAGGATGGCGTCCTTGACGTACTTCACGATCTCATCGCACTCGGCCTCGGTGGCAACGCCGGCTTCCACCAGCTGCTTGCGGTATTCCACGATGGGATCCTGATCCCACCAGGCCTGAATCTCTTCCTTGGTGCGGTAAGAGGAGGAGTCGGACGGGCTGTGGCCGGACATACGGTAGGTGACCACGTCCAGCAGGCAGGGGCCCTTGCCTTCCAGCAGCAGCTGCTTCTTGCGCTTGTAAGCGTCGATCACGGCCAGGGGATTCCAGCCGTCCACGCGCTCGGTGTTCATCTGGTTGGGGTTGAAGCCCGCGCCCATACGAGCGGGAGCGTCGTAAGCCATGGTCTCGCCCACGGTCTGGCCGCCCATGCCGTACTGGTTGTTGAAGATGTTGAACATGACAGGCAGGCCGCCCTTCATGTCGTCCTCCCACAGCTGGGTCAGCTGGCCCA
This sequence comes from Coriobacteriaceae bacterium, assembly GCA_004555335.1. Lineage (GTDB taxonomy): Bacteria > Actinomycetota > Coriobacteriia > Coriobacteriales > Eggerthellaceae > W1P20-047. The sequence goes on from SFII01000218.1 coordinate 716, forward strand.
TGCCGGACATGTTCAGCGCTTCCATAACGGGGCCGCGGCCCAGAGCGCCGTCGCCCAGGTTGGCTACCACGATGCCGGGCTTGCGGTTGATCCGCTTATACAGCGCAGCGCCCATGGCGATGGTGCCGCTGCCGCCCACGATGGCGTTGTTGGGATAGATGCCGAAGGGGGTGAAGAAGGTGTGCATGGATCCGCCCAGGCCGCGATTGAAGCCGGTTTCGCGGGCGAAGATCTCAGCCATGGCGCCATACAGCAGGAAGTTGATGGCCAGATCCTTCACGGTGGCATGCTCTTCGGTCTCGGCGACCTTCAGGGTCTTGCCATCCAGGAAGTTTTCCATGATGTTCATCAGCTCTTCGTCGGAGAGCTTTTCGATGGCGGACAGACCCTTGGCCAGGATGTCGCAATGGCTGCGGTGAGAACCAAAGATCATGTCGTTTACATCCAGCATGAAGGCTTCGCCAACGGCGGAAGCTTCCTGGCCGATGCCCAGATGGGCGGGGCCGGGATGCGTGTAGGACACGCCGCAGTATTCGGAGGTGGTCTTGATCTCCTGGATCATGGTCTCGAACTCACGAAGCACCAGCATGTCGCGATAAATGTTTTTGAACTGTTCGGTGGTGAAGTTGCCGAGCTCGTCCTTCACCTTCTTCTGATAGGTGTTCACGGGAATGTCGGTGAAAGTGATCTTGCCGGGGGCACGAACCACGTTCGGGTCGACAAACAGCTGTTTGGACATTATTACTCTCTCCCTTGCAATTTCGTTGCCTATTTCAACGTCCGGAGGCGATACGGTCATCGCCCCGCGGACGCATGGGAAACCGGATTAGTCGTTGAACTCGAAGATAACCTCGCGAATGATCTCGCTGACGGTGGGATGGGGGAAGATGATCTCCTTCACATCCTTCACCCGCAGCTCGTTCTCGATCATCTCGGCGGCGCCCCAGATGGCCTCGGAGCTGGAATTGCCCAGCATGTGCACGCCGATGACGTTGCGATGCTTCTTGTTGATGAGGATCTTGCAGATGCCGCTTCCTCGGTCATGCCGCAGGAAGCAACCTCAGGATGGGTGTAGATGACGGAAGGATTGGCGTTGTAGCGCATCTTGTCCTTCTTGCCCAGCATGGTGTTCACGGCCACCTCCGCCTCGCGATAGGCGGTGTGAGCCAGCATTACCTTGCCGATGCAGTCGCCGGCGGCATAAACGCCTTCCACATTGGTGCGTCCGCAGTCGTCGGTCACGATAACGCCCCGGTTCAGCTCTACGCCGATGGTCTCCAGGCCGATATCCTTGGTGTTGGCGCGGCGGCCGATGGACAGAAGCACCTTGTCGGCGGGCACTTCGATGGTCTTGCCGTCCG
>SFII01000219.1 GCA_004555335.1 Coriobacteriaceae bacterium
CTTCAGTCTTGCGAAGTCCACCTTGGGGTCGTAGCCCTTCTCGATCGCCTTCTGGCCCAGCAGCCATGCGTAGCTGGGGGAAGACCAGAAGAAGGTGGGCTGGTACTGCTTCATGGCCCACAGCAGACGGTCGGAGGGAACAGCGCCCACCCAGATGCCCAGGGCACCCAGGTTCTGCGCACCGATGACGCAGGGGCCGCCTACGTACAGGGCGAAGTTCATACCATGCAGGTAGCGGTCGTTGGGACGCATGCCTGCCTGCCAGAACAGGCGGGATTCGGCATCCATGAAGTCGTCGAAGTCCTTCTGGTTGAAGGGGCTCATGGTGGGAACGCCGGTGGAACCGGAGCTGGTTGCCATGTAGACCACGTCATCTTCGGGCACGCCGCACAGCTCGCCGAAGAAGGAGCCCACGCCCTGGGTTTCACGCTCGGTCGACTTCTGGATGAAGGGGAACTTGCGCAGGTCGTCCAGGGTCTCGATTTCGGGGGTGATCCCCGCCTCGTCCCATGCGCGCTTGTAGTAGGGGCAGTTGTCGTAGGCGAACTTCAGCTCGTCCTTCAACAGCTCCAGCTGCAGCTTTTCCAGCTCTTCGCGCGGCATGGTCTCGATTTCCGGATCATAGTACTTCTGATCGTAGGGAATCTGCTTCTTTGCCATGTTGAGAACTCCTTTTATCAGGAATGATCTTGCTCGATATGCCATCGGCCCGCGGTTCGCAGCACGCGCAGCATGCCAACCGCGGCAATTCGGCCGTGTGCTATTAAACCCCCCGCGGCGGCAAGGTTCAACCCAAAAGGCAATTCATTGTACGTATATCTTGCTATCGGTATTATCGATAATGGATTTACATGTTTGCTATCGCCATTTCGGATATAAGTTCTACACTACTCAATCGTCATACGAAAAGGAGCGAAAGAGCGAAGGAAACATAGCAATGACCCTGCAGCAACTGAGATACCTTATCGCCATTGCCGAATACGGATCTATCAACGCGGCGGCGGCGAACATTTTCGCGTCGCAGTCCAACCTGTCCACCGCCATCAAAGACCTGGAAAAGGAACTGGGCATCCCCATCTTCACCCGTTCCAACCGCGGCGTCACCCTGACCAACGAGGGAACCGAGCTATTGGCCTACGCGCGCCAGGTAGTCGAGCGCGCCGACCTGCTGGAAAGTCGCTACCACCGCGGCATCGCCGACCAGCTGCGCCTGGCGGTTTCCACCCAGCACTACGCCTTCAGCGTGGAAGCCTTCATCGAGGTCGCGGAAAGCTGCCAGACCGACCAGTACGAATTCGTGCTGCGCGAGTGCTCCACCGCCCAGATCATCGAGGACGTGCGCACCTTCCGCAGCGAAATCGGAATCCTGTACCTGGACAGCTTCAACCAGCGCGTGCTCGCCAAGGCCTTCGAAGACGCCAACCTGGCCTTCTACCCGCTGTTCGAGGCGGACGTGCACGTGTTCGTGAGCGAAAACCACCCTTTGGCCAAGAAGCAGAGCATCAGCTTGGAAGAGCTGGAGGAATGGCCGCGCTATTCCTTCGAGCAGGGACAGAACAGCTCGTTCTACTACGCCGAAGAGCCCTTCAGCAGCATGCCGCACAAGCGAAACATCCGCATCTCCGACCGCGGCACGCTCACCAACCTGCTGACCAACTACAACGGCTATACGCTTTCGACCGGCGTGCTTTCCGCGGAAATGCATTCCGGCATCGCATCCATCCCCCTAGATGCGGAAGGAATCCCAACGTGCAGGCGTATTTGGGAGAGTAAGGAACCCCGAAATCTCCCACGGAAAAGGTCGTTGGATATCAAAAAACGCTGCAAGCGTTAACTTGCAGCGCTTCGTTTCCTTTAACGAGCACCAGCAGAAACCATGGGCAACCGCCGGGTTTCATGAAGCGGAAGCCCGATGCTCAAGCCCGTTACTCCCCTAGCAAACTTCCACATCGGCGATGATCACCGATACGTTGTCGTTCGCCAAGCGCGAATACAGCTTGGAGCGGATCTGGGGGAGCAATTCGGAAGGGGCTTCGGGACAGGCGAACAGATCCTGCGCAATCGTGTCGTTCAAAGTCCCCCACGCCCCGTCGCTGCACAGCACGAAACGGGTCCATCCCCGGGCAAGCTCCTCTTCGCGGAAGTGCACGTCCAGCCTGCGCACCTGGCCCAAAGACTGGGTGACGATGTGGTTGCTGCCGCGGAAGCGGTCGTCCACGGTCATCACCTCCACGGCATCGCCCGTCACACGGTACACACGGCAGTCGCCCACATTCGCAAAACGCACCGTATCGCCTGCAAGCGTGATCATTGCGGCGGTAGAACCCATCTTGGGCGTCGCCCAAGCGCTACCCGCGGCGGAAATGCCCACATCCAGACGCTCGAACAGGGCGTTTGCGCTTTCGGCATTGTCGGGCAGATGCCTTGAAGCCAGATAGGCCGCGGTAATGGCCGCCGCATCGGCACCACCGGCATAGCCTCCCATGCCGTCGACCACGGCAAGGGACATCTTGGCCTCCAAGACCCCTTCCAGCGCAAGCCAGGCCTGTCTTCCCACGCCGATCACCCCGTTGGCCATGATGGCGTCCTGATTGTCGGGGCGCTTGGGTCCCACATCGGTGAATCCCCCGATGCGCACGCGTACGGTACTTCGATCGCTCATTTCAACCTCGAATCGGTCCCATGCCTACAGCATGCTGGCAGGATCGACATCAACCGCCACGTTAACCTGGGGATTAGCCTTCCTGCTGCGGAAAACCGGCTCCAATACGGCAGAGATGTCGGTATCAAGGGGAGCCTTGATGGTTATATGGTAGCGCCAATTTCCCCGGATGCGGTTGATAAGGCATGGAGTCGCCGGCAGCATGGTCCAACCGCGGCATCCAGCTTGCTCGATCGCCTGCTTCAGCGCCAGCGAGAGCGCACGGCCTTCC
>SFII01000220.1 GCA_004555335.1 Coriobacteriaceae bacterium
ATATGGGAGGTGTCGAAATTGGCATCGGATAAGCGCATCAAGGTTACGCTGGCATGCTCCGAGTGCAAGCAGCGCAATTACAATACCATGAAGAACAAGAAGAACGATCCCGATCGTCTCGAGATGAGCAAGTACTGCCGCTTCTGCAAGAAGCACACCAGCCACAAGGAAACCAAGTAAGCACCCGGCCGAAGTCAGACAAGGATGTGAAATTATGGCAAACGCAGAGAAGAAGGAAAAGATCGGTTTCTTCAAGCGCATTGGCAATTTCTTCAAGCGCATCGGCCGCTTCTTCAAGAACATGTGGCATGAGCTGAAGAAGGTCACCTGGCCGACCGGCAAGGATGTGCTCAACTATTCTCTCGTCGTATTCGCGTTCATGGTGATCATGGGCGTCATCATTGGCGTGATCGATTTCGGCTCCGGCGCCCTGATCGATTGGATCATCAAGCTCTGATTCTGAGGAACGGAATATGTCAGAGAACTCTGAGATCAAGTGGTATGTGGTTCATACCTACTCCGGATATGAAAACAAGGTGAAGGTCAACCTGGAAAAGTCCGTTGAGAACAACGGCCTTCAGGACAAGATCGTCGAGGTTTGCATTCCGGTGGAAGAAGCCGTAGAGATCAAGAATAACAAGCGCCGCACGGTGCAGCACAAGCTGCTGCCGGGTTACGTTCTGGTCAAGATGCTGATGAACGAGGAAACCTGGTACATCGTGAGAAATACCCGCGGCGTGACCGGATTTGTGGGGGCCGGCAACAAGGCCACGCCCCTGTCCGAAACGGACTTCGCCTCCGTGTTCGATTCCGTCCCCCAGACGCGGCTCGACATTCAGGTGGGCGACAATGTGCGCATCCTCTCGGGCCTGTTTGAGAACTTCTCAGGCAAGGTGACGCAGATCGATCTGGAAAACCAGAAGATCAAGGTCGTCGTGCCCATGCTCAAGCGGGAGACCGACGTGGAACTTGGCTACGACGAGGTCGTGCGCGAGGACTGATCCGGTTGAAGCAACTGTAAGCCCGCACCGCTCGGGTTTCAGGGAGTGGGAGGGACGTGTTTTTCCGTCCCGCATCACCACATCAAATAGAGGAGGATACCCAGTATGGCAAAGAAAGTTACTGCGCTTATCAAGCTGCAGGTTCCTGCCGCCAAGGCTACGCCCGCACCGCCGATCGGCCCGGCCCTCGGCCAGCACGGCGTGAACATCCCCGGATTCTGCAAGGAATTCAACGACCGCACTGCCAGCCAGGCGGGCCTGATCATCCCGGTGGTCATCACCGTGTATCAGGATCGTTCCTTCACGTTCATCACCAAGACGCCTCCGGCGGCCGTTCTGATCAAGAAGGCCTGCGGCATCGAGCATGCCTCCGGACGTCCGAACAAGGATAAGGTCGCCAACATCACCAAGGCTCAGGTCAAGGAAATTGCCGAGCTGAAGATGAAGGACCTGAACGCCGCTTCCCTGGAAGCTGCGATGAGCATGATCGCCGGCACCGCGCGCTCCATGGGCGTCGTCGTCGTCGACTAATCCGCAGCAGCGACTTATGTGGGAGGGCTTCTGCCCGTCTGACCACGAGGAGGATGTATAATGAGTAAGGGTAAGAAATATTCCGACAGCTTGAAGCTGATCGACCGCACCAAGCAGTACGATCCCGAAGGATCCCGAAGAGGCGATCGAGCTGGTGAAGCAGACCGCCAAGGCCAAGTTCGACGAGACCATCGAAATCTCCGTTCGCCTGGGCGTTGACCCCCGCCATGCAGACCAGCAGGTCCGCGGCGCGGTTGTTCTCCCGCACGGCACCGGCAAGACCGTTCGCGTGCTTGCCTTCGTGAAGGAAAACCGCATCGAGGAAGCCAAGGCTGCCGGCGCGGATCTGATCGCGGATGACGAGATCATCAAGAAGATCCAGGGCGGCTGGTTTGAGTTCGACGCCTGCGTCGCGACTCCCGATATGATGGGCGTCGTCGGCCGTCTGGGCCGCATCCTGGGCCCCAAGGGCCTCATGCCGAACCCGAAGTCCGGCAGCGTGTCCCCTGACGTGACCCGCATGATCAGCGACATCAAGGCTGGTAAGGTTGAGTACCGCGTTGATAAGACCGCCATCATCCACTGCCCGGTCGGCAAGGCGTCCTTCGATGCCGTCAAGCTCACCGAGAACCTGCGCACCCTGATGGAAGCCATCATCAAGGCGAAGCCGGCAGCAGCAAAGGGCGCTTACATCAAGTCCGCCGTGCTGTCCTCCACCATGGGCCCTGGTATCAAGCTCAATTCCCTGAAATTCTGACTTTAGAATATATGGGAGGCTCCGGTTTTCCCGCAGATGCGGGCCGGAGCCCTTTCTTGGAACAATTGTCAACCAAAAAATATATATTGGTTGACAATGCTGCAAAAAACAAAGGGAGGCAAAACCGATGAAAAGCAAGACTCTGTTCCTCACCCGCGCCGCGCTGCTGGCGGCGGTCATGTGCATTCTGGCCCCGATTTCCATCCCGATCGGCCCGGTGCCGATCACGCTGGGCGTGTTTGCGGTGATGCTGGCGGGCACGATCCTCAACTGGAAGGAGGCCGGCGCGGCGGTGCTGGTGTACCTGCTGCTGGGAATCATCGGACTTCCGGTGTTCTCCTCGGGCAAGAGCGGCCCCGGCGTGCTGGTTGGCCCCACTGGCGGCTATCTGTGGACCTTCCTGTTCATGGCGATCATCATCGCGCTGTTCAGCGGCAAGGATCGGGGCAGCCGCGTGAAGGAGACCGTGTTTGCGGTCATCGGCTGCCTGGTGGCGCTGGTGGTGTGCTACTTCTTCGGCACGATCCAGTTCATGCACGTTGCGAGCTACGACCTC
>SFII01000054.1 GCA_004555335.1 Coriobacteriaceae bacterium
CGCTTTAGCTAAGCGATTAGTCGTTCCACATTTCGGGACGAACCAGGGTGTCGTCCTTGACCCTGTTGGGGAAGTAGTCAAGGCAGCCGCCCTCGCGGTATACGTCAGCGGTGGAGCAGTGCAGGCCGCCGCCGAATGCGTATGCGTCGCGGATGTGTACGGGGACAACGTTCATGCCCAGCTTGTCCATCTGCTCCTGCTGATGAACCTCGGAACCCTCGACGATGACGGTTTCGGGGTCGAGAACCAGGCAGTTCATGGACAGCCATACGGAGCTGTAGCAGAACTCGGGGGGCTCGGAGTGAGCAGGCTGAGCTGCGTCTACGATCTGCCAATCGTTGGCCTCGAAGATGGTGGACTGGCCCTCAGCGGGGTGACGCTGGGGGTTGTTGATGATCAGGCCGGGACGCAGGGGAACGAAGGTTGCGTCGATGTGGATGGGATAGGGGTCGCCAGGGAAGTTCATGGCGTGGAAGCGGATGTCGGGGAAGTAGCGCTGCATCCAGTCCATAGCTGCACGGTTGGTGGTCAGGCCATGCTGTACGAAGCAGTCCTTGCCCATACGCATCCAGTCAGCTGCGTCCCACATGGGCTCAACTTCGGTGGTAACGAAGTCCTTGTTAGCGGTGCGCTCCAGGCGCTCCTCCAGGGAGATGGACTCGTCGAAGTAGTTGTGCTTGTAGGAGCGGTCGGTCAGGCGAGGACGGGGAGCCTGGGTCCATACGAACTCGGGGTCCTCCTCGAAGTACTGCTCCATGAGGGGCCAGTAGGCCAGGTACTCGAAGTAACGGCAACGGAAGCTGTTAGCGGAAGCCATGATCTGGTTGCCCATGGTCAGCAGGATGTCGCGGGGAGGCATGCAGCACATCATGGAGTCGTTGCGGAAGTCGGGGGTACCGATAGCCTGGTTCCACTGCAGGGGAGTGGGACGGTCGACTACGACGCCGCGGTCTTCCATAGCCTTGCGCAGGCGGTCCAGAGCAGCGTTGCCGGCTTCGACGGTGCGCAGGGGACGCAGGCCCCACATGCCGCGCATGTCGGAGTCGACGGGAACCTTCTCAGAGGTTGCCGGCTCTTCGGGAACGATCATTGCGTTGTCGCACAGGCCCAGGATGACGCGCTTCAGCGGATCCCAGTCGTTCCAAGAGTTAACGATCTTTGCCATTTTAGATCTCCTTTCGGCGGAGCCTTGTGAGCTCCATACGAATAAGACTAGCATCGCCTGATTCGCACTAGCCCTGCCGCTTTGCCAAAGAATTTGGCTCGGCCGCACCAGGCCACACTCACCAGGTGAGTACTACGGTTGAAACTATACTCCTCCAATTTTTTTAAGGCAACAAACAGATTTCTAATTTCGTACTTTTCGTTTCATGATTTGTTAATTCCCGGCAAATCGCATTGAAAACCACCGTCTCGCGCAACTTTTTTGAGCCATTCGCCCGCCAATCGAACCCCTTCCCCGCCCCAGGTATGCCGCCCGCCGGCAATTTCTCGGAAATCAGGCTGCAGCCTTTTGCCCTGGCATGCAAAAGGGCGGGATGCGCGCATCCCGCCCTTTCCATGATTTCCTTTTCCCAGGGCCATTCGCGCCTTCGAAGGCCCCATTCGACCGTGTTCCCTAGATCTTTACCGGGAAGACCGTCTGCTCCTCGATTTCGGTGGCCAGAGCATCCAGCGCCACGCCGACGCGGTGGTAGCGCAGCTTGTACTGCTCTTCCGGCGTATCCTCGGGGTTGCCCAGAGGATACGGGATGGAAATGGTGGGAACCATCCTATTGGCGCCCACGGTGGTTGCAACCGGGATCAGGTTGCACATGTGAACGATAGGGAAGCCTGCACGTTCGATCGTCTTTACCATCGTCGCCCCGCAACGAGTGCAGGTGCCTCAAGTGGAGGTCATGATGACGGCGTCGACCCCATCCTCGATGAAGTGGGGAATCATCTCAGATGCCATGCGTGTTGCCTCGGATTCGGTGGTTCCGGTGCCTACCGTGGTGTAGTAGTAATCATCCAGCTTGCCGATCTTGCCTTCCTTCTCGTACTGGCGCAGCGCATCGACAGGAACGGTGATGTTGGGATCGTTGTCACCGGCTGCCGGATCATAGCCTGCATGGATGACCTTGTGGCCGCCATCCCAGCGGTTGGGCAGCTTGTCCAAACCGGCGATGTTGTAACGGCCCCAGCGGGTTGCAGATGCGGACTGGATGCGGTCGGGATTGTCCACGGGCACGATACCGCCGGTGGTTACGATCGCGATCCTTGCCTTCGAAAGGTCCGCAACGGGTTCTGCGATGGGCACCAGGTCCTTCTCGGGGATAACCAGCTCGGTCTGGAAGGGCTCGCCCTTAATCCTCTTGATCAGCATCTGCACGCCACGGTATGCAGCGGTGTTCTCGTGCTTGTCCTCCAGGAACACTTCCTTGCGGCAACCGCGGGGGAAGTAGCCCTCTGCGGCAGCACCCATCAAAGCTTCGCCGGAAAGCAGCTTATTCGCGAAAGCGACCATGTTCTTGACGTCCTTGCGCATGCGTGCCGCAGCATTGGCGCCATCCATGATGTAGACGTCCTTCTTGAACATCTCCACGCCGGGATTCTCGCAATGCATGGAGGACATGACCTCGACGCCGAACTTCTCCTTCACCGCCTTGCAGATGTTGCCGCAAGCAACGCCGTAACGGCCTGCCTGGAAAGCGGGGCCCGCGATGAACAGGTCCATTTCCTTGCCATCCAGCATTTCCAGGATGCGGGCGATGGCTTCTTCGGTGTTGGAGCCCATGAAGTTGTCGCCGCAGATGATGGTATGGGTGACTTCGGCGTCGACCAAGCCCTCGTTGATGGCTGCCGCGGGACCCGCAACGCCTTCCTGGATGCTGGGTTCGTAGTCGGCGGTATCCTCGCCGCCGATGCCGCCGAAGAACTGGTTCAGATAGCAGATGACCTTTTTCGTCATTTCCAAGCTCCTTGCCTATCCACCGGTTCCTAGAAGTCGACCATGATCTTCAGGCTGTTGCCCGAAGCGCAGTCGCCGCAGAACCAGTTGTTGTCTTCCATGATGATGGAGCCGTCGTCGCGGGCGGACTTGCCCAGGACCTCGTCGTAACCCCAAGAGCCGGACAGACCGTCGCGATTGAGGGATTCGAGATTGCCGATGACGGTCTTGCATGCAGGCAGCTCGATGAGCTCGCCCACGTTTCCGCAGGAAACGAGCGCCTTCAGCTTCTCATCCAGAACGACGAGGGGCTGACCGAAGCCGTCGCGGCCGTCGGATTCGTTGGCGATACCGACGACCTTGATGCCCGCGTCTTCCAGGATCACCTGGCAGCGCACGTAGTCGGTATCCGGATTGCCGTAGCCCTCCTCGGTTACGATGGCGAAGTCGACGCCCAGGTTAAGCGCCATATTGCGCACCATGACCGCAGAGCGCTCCTTCTGGTCGAGCGCGACGTTGAGGTTGGACATGATCACACCGACGAAGTTGTACTCGATGCCGTCATACTTGAAGAGCTCCTTGATGGTGGGGAAATTCTGGAACTGCCAGGTTGCCCACTTGGAGGAAGCCGGCATGAAGGAGCCGGAGATGATCGCGCCGTCGAATACCTCGGTGGGGCTCATGAAGGTGGGCAGGAAGCGGTTCATATCCCAGCCGTACAGCAGGTCGTTGTAGCCCAGCGCCTCCATCTGGGACTGCGGCTGCAAGACGATCGCGACGTTGGGAAGGTCCTTGCGGGCGCCTTCGCGCTTGAGGATGGGATCGAACTCGTAGACCTCGGTGTCGTCGGGCTCGACGTCCTTGGCGACCTGGCCCAGCCATTCGGCGAAGCGATGGCCCGCCCAACGCAGCGCGTGGTTCTTCTTCTGCTGCTCGTGGCGCTCGAATTCCTCATCGGTATCGCCGACCAGGCAGATGTTGATGAGCTTGGAGAACTCCGTATGCTTGGCGCCCTCGCCGCCCATGTCGATAACGCCGTCGCCGAACGAACCCCATTCCTTGCCTACGACGGTAACGCAGCAATCCTTAAGGGCCTTCAGCTCGCCGTCGCCGCAGGGAACCACCTCACCGGTGACGCCGGGGAACAGGCAACGCCCATCCATGCGCACGCGGGGCTCGATGGTCTCGATAACCGGGACGATACGGGTATCGTCGCCGGGTCGGGCGATGACGATATCCAGGCTTGTGATGTGGTCGTCTTCTGCCATCAGGTATTCGACGGCGCCTTCCTTGTCGATGGTGAGGATTCCGTCAGCGAAGGAATTCTCGCTACCGAGCACGACGTCACGCACATGCAGGTTGCCGATCGTCAGCTTCATGTGCGTCCCTCCTTTCCTAGAGGATCAATTCCTTTTCAAGATTAGTTTATCTTGATTTGTTAATCGTTATTATCACTGGCTATTCTCAAACGTCAATCGCGATTTTCTTTCAAGATACGAAAATCTCATTTTTCTTGTATTTCTAGCACTTGACCTGGTTATTTATCTGCTCTCAAAGTCGGGGCGCAGCAAATCCAAACCTCCTTGAAGGCCTGGCTAAATGGCGTAATTTTTCACCAATCTTGTTAATTAGTATTGATTTAGAGCAAAAGAAAACGCGGCAGCAAAACCTATGCTGTCGCGTTACGGATGAATGCCCGGCAATCCCCCGGAAGCCTCTCCGGGATGAGCGCACGATCGGGTGCGCCCCCGAATCGCCGGAAATACAAAGGATGGCGGCCGAACGACCGCCATCCTTTCGCATCAGTTGTTTCTGACCTAGATCTTCACCTTGAAGACCGTCTGCTCTTCGACCGGGGTAGCCAGAGCATCGAGCGCTACACCTACACGGTGGTAACGCAGCTTGTACTGCTCTTCGACCGGCTGCTCGGGATCGCCCAGGGGATAGGGAATGGAGATGGTGGGAACCATCCTATTCGCACCCACGGTGGTTGCGACGGGGATCAGATTGCACATCTGCACGACCGGAATACCATGACGTTCGATCGTCTTAACCATTGTTGCTCCGCAACGTGTGCAAGTGCCTCAAGTGGAGGTGAAAATAACGCCATCGACTCCCGCTTCCTGCAGATAGGGAACCATTTCCTCTGCCATGCGGGCAGCTTCGGACTCGGTGGTGCCGGTGCCGACGGTGCTGTAGAAGTATTCATGCAGATGGCCGATCTTGCCTTCCCTCTCGTACTGGCGCAGCGCGTCGAGGGGGATGATTCGGTTGGGGTCGTCATCTGCTGCTGCAGGGTCGTAACCAGCATGAATAGTCTTGAACGCGCCGGCAGCACGGTTCTCCAACCTGTCCATGCCGGTCATATCGTAGCGGCCCCAACGGGTAGCGGATGCGGACTGGATGCGGTCAGGATTGTCCACAGGCACGATACCGCCGGAAGAGACGATGGCGATGGTGGCCTTCGACAAGTCCTCGATGGGGTCGGCGATGGGAACCAGGTCCTTCTTGGGGATGATCAGCTCGGTCTGGTAGGGCTCGCCCTTGATCTTCTTGATCAGCATCTGCACGCCGCGGTATGCTGCGGTGTTTTCGTGCTTGTTTTCCAAGAACAGCTCATGACGGCAGCCGCGGGCGAAATAACCCTCGGCATCTGCGCCCATCAGGGTCTCGCCGGCGATAACCTTGTTCGCGAATGCGGTCAGGGCCTTCATGTCCTTGCGCATCTTCGCAGCCGCGTTCGCGCCCTTCAGGATGTAGCAATCCTTCTTGAACATCTCGACGCCGGGGTTTTCCTCGTTCATCGAGGTGATTGCGGGAACGCCGAACTTCTCGGAGACTGCCTTGCAAACATTGCCGCAAGCGATACCATAACGACCAGCCTGGAATGCAGGGCCTGCAATCAGCAGATCGAATTCCTTGCCTTCCAGCATTTCCAGAATGCGGGCGATGGCTTCTTCGGTGTTGGAGCCCATGAAGTTGTCGCCGCAGATGATGGTGTGGGTCACCTCAGCGCCTTCAAGCGCCTGGTTTGCCGCCATGGACGGACCCACGGTGCCTTCGCGCAGTTCCGGCTCGAAATCAGCGGTGTCCTCGCCGCCGATGCCGCCGAAGAACTGGTTCACGTAGTAGATTACCTTCTTCATTGCTTTTCCTCCTTTCCTCTTACTCGCTGCCTACACTTCAACCATGGTCTTCAGGCAGGCGCCGGAGATGTGGTCGCCGCAGAACCAGTTGTTGTCTTCCATGATGATGGAGCCGTCGTCGCGGGCGGACTTGCCCAGGACCTCGTCGTAGCCCCAGGAGCCGGACATACCGTCGCGGTTCATGGCCTCCAGGTTGCCGATGACGGTCTTGCATGCGGGAAGGATGGTGAGCTCGCCCACGTTGCCGGTGGAAACCAGGGCGTTCATCTTCTCGTCGAGGGTTACCAGGGGCTGGCCGCAGCCGTCACGGCCGTCGGATTCGTTGGAGATGCCGACAACGGGAATGCCCGCATCCTCGAAGATAACCTGCATGCGCACATAGTCGGCATCGGGGTTGCCGTAGCCTTCCTCGGTGACGATCGCGTAGTCCACGCCCAGGTTCTGGGCGATGTTGCATGCGATAACGCAGGAACGTTCCTTCTGCTCCAGGGAAACGTTGAGGTTGGACATGATCACGCCGACGAAGTTGTATTCGATGCCGTCGTACTTGAACAGTTCCTTGATGGTGGGGAAGTTCTGCATCTCATAAGTGGACCACTTGGAAGACGCGGGCATGAAGGAACCGGAGATCATGGCGCCGTCAAAGACCTCGGTGGGGCTTACGAAGGTGGGCAGATAACGGTTCATGTCCCAGCCGTACCACAGGTCGTTGTACCCCAGGGCCTCCATCTGGGACTGCGGCTGCATGACGATCGCGACGTTGGGCAGCGCATTGCGCTTATCGTCGCGCTTCAGAACGGGATCGAACTCGTAGACCTCGGTGTCGTCGGGCTCGACGTCCTTGGCGACCTGGCCCAGCCATTCGGCGAAGCGGTGGCCCGCCCAACGCATGGCGTGGTTCTTCTTCTGCTGCTCATGCCACTCGAATTCCTCGTCGGTGTCGCCAACCAGGCAGATGTTGATGAGCTCGGACCAGCGGGTATGCTTTGCACCTTCGCCGCCCATGTCGATAACGCCGTCGCCGAAAGAACCCCATTCCTTGCCTACGACGGTGATGCAGCAATCCTTGAATGCCTTCAGCTCACCGTCACCGCAAGGCACGACCTCGCCGGTGACGCCGGGGAACAGGCAGCGGCCGTCCATGCGGACGCGGGGCTCGATGGTCTCGATGACCGGGACGATACGGGTGTCATCGCCAGGATGTGCGATGACGATATCAAGCTCGGTGATATGGTCGTCCTCGCCCATCAGATAATCGATGGCCGCCTGCTTGTCGATGGTCAGGATGCCGTTTTCGAAAGAATTGGCATCGCCCAGCTGCACGTCCTTCACGTGCACGTTTCCGATAGTCAGCTTCATGCGCATTCCCTCCTTTCTTTTTCTTTCCAACTAGAGAAATCTTTTACTTATCGCGTTTCTCTAATCGCAATTATATTTACTACAATCGCGATAATCAATCTTTCTCATTGATTTTTTCAATAATTCGCGAGTATCTTTGGCGATTTTCGAGCATTTCTCCCTAATTTCACGAAGAATTTCGCCTCACGAATCATTCTTTCCATCAGAAAGAGCAGTGAGTTGCGATAGCCGGATTCAGCATAGTCTTATCGCGTTTTCTTTTGCTTTTCCCTAATTATCTAATCAGTTGATTATCGCGAAACGCACTGGGAATCCCCTGCCCGATGATTCAGGACAAAAGAAAAGGCACCCGAAGGTGCCTTTAGGCTGCTTGATCCAGACGGAGACCCCGGCTGTGCGAGTGGCGCGTTCAGATCTCTCCACCGAAGCGAAGCCTCATGAAAGTGATGAAATGCTCCGTGGCGTCGTTGAGATTCGCCGCCTTCCTGCGCAGGATGAAGAAGTTCCTCTTCGAATCGACCCCTGCGATCCTGAAGGCGAGGAGCCTGCCGTTGGCAACCCTCCCCTGCACCGAACGCTCCGATGCGAAGGAGATGCCGAAGCCATGCTCGACAAGATTCTTAATCGAACCCTGATCGTTCAAACGCGCAACGACGTTCAGGGTGTCGCGGTCGATGCCCGCCTCGTCGAAGATCCTCTCGATTTCGGCGCGCGTACCGCTGCCGACCTCGCGCAGGATCACGTTCTTCCCCGGAAGGAATTCGGCCAAATCGAGCGGCTCGTTCATGTCGAGGCTATCGAAGGGGGCCTGGTTGGGGGCTATGAGCACGATCCTGTCGGTGCAGAAGGGCATGCATACGATGGCATCGTCATGCTGGAAGATGCCGGTGAAGCCCACATCATACATGCCATCGGCAACGCCGTCGGCGATATCCTGGCTGGCACCCTGGCTGATGGAGAAGCGGCTATCCGGATTGGCATCGCGATATTCCATCAGGGCTTCGGGAAGGATGTAGCTTGCGGGAATGGACGATGCTCCCAGATAGATGGTCTCGCCCTTGTAGATCGCACTCTGGGTCATGCGCTCGTGCATGGCCAGGATAGCAAGCGCCTGCTCGTAAACCTTCGCGCCATACGCGGTCAGCTTGACGCGCTTTGCGGTTCGCAGCATCAGCTGCCTGCCCAATTCATCTTCCAGGGCCTGCACATGGGTACTCACCGTCGGCTGCGAGATCTTCAGTTTCGCCGCCGCAGAGGTGAAATTCCCATACTCCACAACAGAAACGAAAGACTTCAGCTGCTTAAAATCCATAGCCTTCCCTCGAATCCAGTCTCTGATAACAATTGCG
>SFII01000221.1 GCA_004555335.1 Coriobacteriaceae bacterium
GGCTGGCGGGCGAAAGCAAGTACCCGCTCAGGAAGATGCTGGCCTTCGCCATGCAGGGCGTTACGTCGTTCTCCATCAAGCCCATCCGCATGGTGACGGCCGTGGGCTTCGTGTTCGCCGCCGCGGCCATCCTCGCCGCGCTGTATACCCTTATTTCCCATATCGCCGGACACGCCGTCGCCGGCTGGACGAGCACCATGCTCTCCATCTGGCTCATCGGCGGCGTGCAGCTGATGGCGCTGGGCATGATCGGCGAATACGTCGGCAAAATCTATATGGAAGTCAAGCGCCGCCCCAGATTCATCGTGGAAACCTATAAAGCAAAAACCCCCTCGAATGACTAACCAAATCCTCGCAGCGACGTTCTTCCGGCCGCTGCGGGGTTTTTGTTGCATCCTGTTTTAAGGGAAAATCTATGAAGCGCGGTTGCTCTTTCTCGGAAACGGCTTCTATTCAGAAAAATAGCGCCTTGCGACTCGGCAGGGCGCTACGAATATTGGAATCCCGACCATTTGTAAGCCGCGTATCGGGGAGCGAACAATATTTGTAATCCTGACCATTTATAAGCCGCTTATCAGGGAGCGAGCCGTATTTTACGGAAGGTTCCATACACAATCATTATATGCCGAAAATGAATTTCCGTCAACGGTTCGGTGGAAATTCCAGATGCGCATATAGTAAAACGCCCGCGCTCCGAAAAGGGGCGCGGGCGAATGAGGGTTTATGGGTTTGAGGATTACTTGCCCAGGAACGCGTCGATCTGAGCCTGCGCCTCGGCGATGATGTCGCTCAGGCCCTCGGCTTCCATTTCGGCATACATCGCGGCCACGGCGGTCTCCGGATCCACAGAGCCAGTCAGCAGCTCGGGATGGTAGCGATCCCAGATGGTCTTGCAGTTGGCGATCTGGTCGTCGACCTTGGAGGAGTCAAAGGCAAAGCCCAGCAGCACGGAGGGTTCCGCGGCGTCGTTGAGCTCATGCACTTCGTCCCACTGGTTGAATTCCACGTCGTCGGTGGGAGTCACGTTGAAGAAGGTCGCCTGGGTGTAGCCGGCCAGACCCCAGCCCTTATCGGCATTCTTGTGCACGCGGCCATTCTCGGTGTAGGTGAAGTTCTCGCCTTCCAGACCATAGTAGAACGCGTCGCGAACCTTGGAATCGGTGTTGATCAGGTTCAGGTAGGCCAGCGCCTTGTCGGGATGCTTGGAGTTGACGGACACGAAGTTCACAGAGCCCAGAACGGAGTCATTGGACAGGATGGTGGGGCCGAAGGTGTAGGCGACCAGCTCCTTGCCCATGTTGGGGCCCCAGACGGTCTTGGCGGCCAGAGACCAGCCCTGCGCCAGGAAGCAGGCCTTATAGGTCGGGCCTTCCGCCAGGTTGGGCGCGTCGGCGTTGATGATGCCGCTCTCGTACCAGCCGCGGACTTCCTTGAGCTGCTCCATGATGTCTTCTTCTTCGAAGATCGCCGAAGGCGTCAAAGATGAAGGGGATCTGGGAAACGCCGTCCTTGGTTACGGGGAAGGAGGCTTCGCCCTTGGCGTCCCTGATCTTCTGCAGGATGGGAGTCGCGTCTTCGATGGTGTGGCAGTTCGCCGCTTCCTCTTCCAGACCCAGCTCCTTGAGCACCTCCACGTCCCATACGAAGTACTGGGTGATGGAGGAATCCTTATAGGTGGGCACGCCGTAGATGCGGCCGTTCACGCGGCAGGCGTCCCAGTAGCCGCCGGGGATCAGGTCGAGCAGACCCGGGGCGTTCTCGGCCAGCAGGTCGGTGATGTCCAGATACGCGCCCACGGCGACGTCCTGACGCAGGTTGCCGCTGTCGCCGAAGATGACGTCATAGGCTTCGTTGGTGTTGATGATGACGCTGCGGCGGGAGCCCCAGTCGCCCCAGCCGATGCACTCGACTTCCAGCTTCGCGCCGATCTTCTCAACGACGTACTCGTTGAGCTTGGTGATCCAGGCTTCGTAGTTTTCCGGCTGACCATTGCCCAGGGTAATGATCTTGACGGTGGGCACTTCTTCCTCCGCGGAAACGAAGCTGAGCATGCACAGTGCGAGGCACAGTGCGAGAACCAGAGACAGGATCTTCTTCATAGTTCAGTC
>SFII01000222.1 GCA_004555335.1 Coriobacteriaceae bacterium
CAAGGAAGTCAACGACACCCTGCGCATCGAGTCTGAGGCTTCTGCGATCGAGACCCTGGAAGGCTTCGGCTGCACCATCACCTATCCCGACGTTGCCGAGTTCCGCGCCAACGTTCAGCAGTACTACGCCGATCATCCCGAGCAGACTGCGACCTGGAACATGGACATCTACAACGCTGTTCAGGCTCTGGCCGAATAAGCAGCGCAAATCGGCGGAAGAGATGAACCCTGCATAGGGTTCATCTCCTTTGTCAGGATAAGGAGGGGAACAGATTGACAACAGGAACTCTTGTTATCATCGGCGTGTGCTTTCTCCTTGCCGCCATTCTGTTCACGATCCCCACGATGAAGCAGCGGGGACTCAAGTCCGCGATCGACGTCTTCTCCGAGGGCGTCACCTCGATCTCCTTCCTCGTGATCTTCGTGGTTTTCATGGCGCAGATCATCGCACGCTACTTCTTCAAGACCTCCATTGGCTGGTCCAATGAGGTTTCCATTCTCGGCTACATGTACTGCATGTACTTCGGCACCGGCCGCGCGCTGTCCGCCGACGAGCATGTGGTCTTCTCCCTGGTCTACGACAAGCTGCCCAACAAGGGCAAGCTGTTCTGCAAGCTGCTGTGCTACGCGGCCATGATCGTGCTGCTGGCGCTGACGATCAGTCCCAGCTACAAGGCAATCATGAAGATGACCAACGTCACCGGCGTTCTGAAGATGCCCTACAAGGTCGTCTTCTTCCCCTACATGTGGCTGCTGGTCGAATCCATCATCCGCTCTGCGTTCTGCATCCGCGATGCGTTCGTCGAGTACAAGGAGAACTCCAGGAAGGAGGCTAAGGCGTAATGAATCTTACAGCTGTCATCATTCTGTTTGTATGTCTGGCGGTATGCTTCATTATCCGCATGCCGATTTCCTTCTCGATGCTCATCTCCTGCATCGTCTACTACCTCTGCACCATGCCCCAGGCCCTCGGCATCGTCGCGAACACCATCAACACGAAGATGTTCTCCAACTACACGATGCTGGCCGCGCCACTATTCGTCTTCATGGCGAACGTGCTGAATGAGGGCGAGGTCACCGACAAGATCTTTGCGTTCTGCAACGGTCTGCTCGGCCGCATGAAGGGCGGCACCGCCCAGGTGAACGTGTTCATCTCCCTGGTCTTCTCCGGCATGACCGGCTCCGCCGTCGCGGACGCCTCCGGCATCGGCCTGATGGAGATCGAGCAGATGAAGAAGGAGGGCTACGACGCTCCCTTCGCCTGCGCCATCACCGCTCCGGCGCTTCGGTTTCCAAGCTGTTCCTGGGCGGCATGGTGCCCGGCATCCTGCTGGCCATCCTGCTGATGATCTACTGCTTCTTCATCTCCAAGAAGCGCAACTACCCCGCAGGCGTGAAGATGTCCCTGCGCGAGTTCGGCAAGGCGACGCTGGTTGCCTTCCCCGCGCTGTTCACAGTCATCCTGCTGCTGGGCGGCATCTACACCGGCGTCTGCACCCCCACTGAGGCCGGCGCGCTGGCTTCCACCTGGGCGCTGCTGATCTCCTTCATCATCTACCGCACGCTCGGCCCGAAGAAGCTGATGACCATCATCAAGAAGACCGCCGCCAACACCGCCACCCTGGCGCTGCTGACCGGCACCTCCTTCATCTTCAGCTTCATCATCGCCCGCGAGAACGTTCCGAACGTGATCGCGCAATGGGTCACCGGCATCACCGACAACAAGTACCTGTTCCTGCTGGTCATCAACGTCGTCTTCCTTCTGCTGGGCTGCGTGCTGGACGTTTCCACCATTCAGTACGTCTTCGTCCCCATGGTTCTGCCGCTGGTTTCCCTGTTCGGCATCGACCTGGTGCACTTCGGCGTCGTGATCTGCCTGAACATGATGATCGGTCTTTCCACGCCGCCCTTCGGCATGGTTCTGTTCATCGTCACCGGTCTGGGCAAGACAAAGATCGCCGGCGTCATACGAGAGATACTGCCAATGGTACTGATCATGATCGGTCTGCTGCTGGTCTGCACCTATGTGCCGCAGGTGATCATGTTCCTGCCCAACCTGATGGGCTAAGCTTTCCTCTTCAGGAGCTGCAACTCCGTTTGCGGCTCCTGATTTTTACTTTGAAAACAGCAGGGAAGCGACGCATATGTGCCGAATTACCTGATGCGATATTATAACGGAAGGAAAAATGTGCGCGGATGGGGATTCCCATCCGCTGCGCGGAAAGTAAATATGAAAGAAACATCTATGCGCATTTCTGATTTAAAGAGCCTGTACGTAAGCCTGCCCAGGCCCGACCACCGCTACCGCAGCCTGCCCTTCTGGGCCTGGAACGAGAAGCTCGATCCCGACGAGCTGCGCCGCCAGATGCAGGACATGAAGGACA
>SFII01000055.1 GCA_004555335.1 Coriobacteriaceae bacterium
ACGAACGAAAACGCGACACGCACTTCCCGTGAAGCCTGCGGGGCATTGGCTATAATTGCAGGCAGTCGAACATTCGGGAAAGGAAAATACGTGCTCTGCGGTCATTGTGGAAAGGAAATCAAGAAAGGCGCAAAATTCTGCACCTTCTGCGGGAAGTCTTTGGCGGAACCTGTCAAGCTCAGCCACGGACAGACGGCAGAGTGCGTACCCGATTCCCCTCCGGCATCATCGACCATTAAACCTAGCCCGGATCCAGACGCTACGCGTACCGTCCTCGATTACGCCGACAATCTCGGACAAGCAGGCGCGCCTGGTTTCCGTAGAACCCAAGCTGACCCTGCAATGCAGAGTGAATGCGAAATCAACTTCAACCCCATATCAGGGTCCCAGAAGGCCCAGATGCCCGGTATTCCCCGTACTAACCATACGGACACGGTCTTCCAACCGCCCTCGGGATCCCCATCGAACCCCTTCAGCAACCCCGCGCAACAGCAGCACTACCAATATCCTCAGCCCGACCCGGTCCCTTCCCGCAAGACCGACACCAGGACCATCGTGCTCCTCGCTATCGCTTGCGTGCTGTTCGCCATCCTGGTTGCCGCGGGGATCTACTTCGCCATCGGATAAGCAACCGGGCGGGCCGCAATGGCACCGCCCGGTTTTATCGTCCACATCACAGACAACTGGATGGCCGATCCCACTAGAAGCTACGCCCGCGATACAGCTTGGCACTCAAAGCCGCGCTTGCCGCATACACCGCAAGAAGCCCAATCCCAGAGGAGTCAGATGCAGGGCGACCGCATCAAGCAAGCCTCCGATCCAAACGCCTGCGCCTTGCCCTCCGGGCGCAAGCTTGGCAATACAGGCGCCGAAAGCGATCAGGGCGAAGAAGGCAAAGGGAAGATAGCGCACCGCACCCGTAAAGCCCACCCGGAACACCACGGGAGCTGCAAGCGCGGTTGCCGCAAGGCTGAGCACCAGGCTGATTCCGATCATCAGCACGATGGACCCGGGGTTGCATTCATCCAGGCATGCAGCCATCGCAGAGCCGGCAGGCAGCACCGCTGCAAGCAATGCCAGAACGGCAATCACCGCCAATACCACGACCGCGCCGAGAAGCGAGCACAGCAGGATCGAGATATAACGCCCCATCACCACTTCCGTACGGGAAACGGGCAGCGCCAAGCGCATTTCCTGCCATTTGTTCTGCTCATCGAAGGAGAAGAGCACCATCAGGCCCACATAACCCAAGCTGACTGGCCCGATGATGATCGCCGGCAGCACATTCCCATCGATCACCGCAAAGAAGATGACCAGGCAGACGGTGATGAATACTCCGTTGACCAGGTTCTTCCGAACCATGGAAAGATCCGACAGAAGGACGCTTCTCATAGCACATCCCCTTTCAGGAAGAAGGCAAGGTATTCATCGAGTCCTACGCGCTCGATGGCGATATCCGGAAAAACCGAAGCGAACGCCTGACGATCGGGGACCAGCATATCGACGCAATAGGGGCGCTGGAGCACGCGTAAGGCGCCCAGTTGACCCAGATCAGAGCACCTCACCCTCTCCAAATCCAAACGGGTGCAATGCGCCACCCCGGCAGAATCGGTGATCTGGCAGGCTTCGACGGAAAAGACGAGCTTCCCCCCGTCTAGGCAGACCACGTAATCCGCCAGCTTCTCCAAGTCGTCGGAGATATGGCTCGACATGAGGATTCCCCTCACGCCGCACCCCTCTTCCTCCGCTTGGAGCATGCAATCCCGCAGAAGCCCGATTACCTCGTCGCGGGCAAGGGGATCCAATCCCGCCGTCGCTTCGTCTAAGATAAGCAGTTCAGGACGGGCGGCCAGGGCAAGAGCGATGGAAAGCTTCATCCCCGTTCCGCGCGAGAGCTCTTTCACGCGCTTTCCCCGAGGCACGCCCAGCCTTTCGGCTAACGAATCGAACAACCCGCAATCGAAGGCGGGATAGGCCCTCGACGCAATCCTTGCCACTTCCCGAACGCTCAGGACATCCGGGAAAGCGCAGGCGTCGAACACCACACCGATCTTCGAACGCGCCCGCACGAAGTCCGCCTGGGACATGCTCGCAAGCTCTTCCCCGAACAAGCGGATGGAGCCCGAATCGGGCCGCGTCAGCCCCAAAATGCACTTGATTATCGTCGATTTACCGGCGCCATTTGCCCCCACCAGGCCGACCACGCAGCCTTCGGGCACTTGAAGCGACACATCATCCAAAGAAAAATCCCCGTAGCATTTGCGCAAGCCGGCAATCTGCAGCAAGGGAGCACCTGCTTCTTGCATGGTTTATTCCCCTTCAGCCAGAAGCTCCAGCATCTGATGGAGCTCTTCGAGGGAGATACCTGCCCCCTTCGCCTCTTCCAGAGAGCGGGAAAGCAGGTCTTCGATACGGCGAAGACGCTCTTCCCGAAGGAATTGGACGCTCCCGCCCTGCACGAAGCTGCCCTTCCCCTGGACCGAATAGATAAAACCGGCAGCTTCCAAGTCGGCATACGCGCGCTTGGTGGTGATGACGCTCACCCCTAAGCCGTTCGCCAGGGAACGGATGCTGGGCAGTTTCTGTTCGGGTTCCAGATCACCGGAAAGAATGGCGTTTTTTATCTGGGAAGCGATCTGCTCATAGATGGGCAAATCGCTTCCGTTGGATACGAGTATCTCCACAGTGTTCCTATCGTTAACATGCAGCTATGCGAGCTCGGCAAGTGTGCATATACTGAGTATGTTGTATATATACACTTATGTCAAGGAGGAGGATTATCGCGCCTTACAGAACATCGTCGTCGCTGTCATCGAGCAGGGGAAGGGTCACCGTGAAGGTGGAACCCAGAGACTCATCGCTTTCCACTTCCACGTTGCCGCCATGACGGATCGCAACATGCTTCACGATGGCGAGGCCCAGGCCGGTGCCACCCGTTTCCTTCGAACGGCTCTTGTCCGGACGGTAGAAGCGCTGGAAGATCTTCTCCTGGAGTTCCTGGGGAATGCCCATACCCGTATCGGACACGCGCAGGACGCAGGACTCCCCGTCGCTTCGCACCGTCACGCGCACCATTCCGCCTCGCTTGTTGTACTTGATGGCGTTCTCGACCAGATTGCAGGTCATTTCCTCGAGCATCTGCTCGTTTCCGCACACGAAGACCGGGTCGTCCACGGGCGCGCAGGAGAGCGACACCTCTTTTTCCTCAGCCAAGATGGAAAGCCGCTCGCACACCCGATTGGCCACGTACTTCATGTCGATAATCCGCTGGTCCTGGATGTCGAAGCTCACTTCGTCCAAACGGGAAAGCGTCAGCACATCATCGATGAGCTTGCGCAGCATCTGCGCCTCGTCGTAGATAACGCCCGCAAAGCGCTGCACATCCTCGGGAGAGGCGGCTCCCGATTTCAGGATCTCGGCATAACCGGAGATTGCATGCACGGGGGTTTTCATATCGTGGCTCACGTTGCTCGAGAAGTCGCGTCGCATGCTTTCCACCTGCGCCAGCTCGCGATTCTGCTCGAGCAGGCGCTCCTGTTGCTGGCTGATCCTGTCGAGCAGGGGTTCCATTTCCGCATAGACCTTGTTTTCCAAGGGCCGGGCGACGTCCAGATCGTCTATGGGCTTGATGATCCTGCGAGCCAGACCGCGCGACAGCAGCAGCACTGCGGCAAGGGAAAGCGCCATCACGATCGCAAGGGGCGCGAAGGTCATGGAGAAGAAGGCGAACCGGGAATAATGATCCTGCGCCAAGCGGATAACGGATCCATCATCCAACTGCACCGCCGCATACAGGGTATCGATATCCAAGGTTTTCGAATGGCGCACGGAAATGGCATCGCCGGACTGGCGCGCCATCACGATTTCGGGTCTGTTCCCGTGATTATCCATTCCCGACGCATCGGTCACGCTGTCGAATAGCACCTTGCCATCATCGGCTACCAGGGTATAACGCGAAGCCCCTGCTATCTCGGAACCCAGGATCTCGACCTTTTCCTGGGCTCCCTTCCCCTCCAATTGGGAAGCGGCAGCCTGGGCCTCGGACAGCAACCTTTCCTCGGTAACGCGCTCGCTCACACTGAAGAACAAGAAAGATAATAGAACCGTCATCGCAAGGATCACAACGACGGAAAACATGAGCATCGTCGAGAAAATCACCCTGAACAAGGACGGCGAATCCTGCTTGCGGGGAAAACAGCCGCCCACCTTAGGCCCAAGAAGCACTAGGCCTCCTTAACGCAATATCCCACGCCGCGCACGGTCCGGATGACCTTGCCGCTCCCTTCGGAAGCCTCGTTGAGCTTCTGGCGGAGCTTCTGCACATGCACATCGATCGTACGGGTTTCTCCCACGAAATCGGTTCCCCAGACGCGCTCCATGATCTGCTCGCGGGTGAATACCCTGCCAGGTTGGCTCACGAACAGGGCGAGCAAGTCGAATTCCTTGGCGGTCAATTCGATCGGCACCCCCGAAACCGTCACCTCATGGGCGTCGAAATCGATAACGATATTCGCGAACGAGTCCCTGTTCGAGACAGTCGATTGCAGGGGCATACCCGCACGACGGAGCAGCGCCTTCACGCGCGAAACCAGCTCCATCATGCCGAAGGGCTTTCCCAAATAGTCATCGGCGCCGGCATCGAGACCGCTCACCTTGTCGAATTCGGTTCCCTTGGCGGTCAGCATGATGACGGGAACGTTCTTCAGCTTCGAATCGCGGCGGATATGGGAAAGGATCTCCATGCCCGACATGCCGGGGAGCATGATATCGAGCAGCACCAATTCGGGCACTTGGGAATCGCAGGCCCTGAAGAATTCGGTCGCTTCCGCATAACCCACAGCCTCGAAGCCCGCCTGGCGCAGGGCATACAGGGTCAGCTCGCGGATGTTGGTGTCGTCTTCAACGTAGAAAATACTCATGATGCTGATTCTAGCCGCATACGGAATGCGCAACGTAAAGTTACCGTAAAACCGCAAACCGCGCCCACTCCGGAAGAAACGCGATCATGCCGCAGGGCCAGATGGCCCCGCGGCGATGAAAACAGAGGAGAGGCAGATGCGAGCGAGATTGCGGAACGCGGAAAACCCGAGTTTCCAGCGCAGGAAGCGCAGAACCGCACTCCCGCACGCGCCCTATTCACCCAGCTCGATCATCCTGCGGATGCAGCGTCCGGCACCCTCCATCACGTCCGCAGGGAGCTCGATTGCCTCGCCGGCGATGCCCTGCAGGCAGCCTAGCACATCCATGAGGGTGGTTGCCTTCATATCGTTGCAGGTCAAACGGGTGGAAAGTGGGTAGAAGGATTTTTCGGGGCAGTCGAACTGCAAGTGCTCGACAATCGACACCTCGGTACCCACGATGAATTCCCTCGCCTCGGATTCCTTCGCGAAGGACATAATCGCCGTAGTCGAGCCAACGAAATCCGCATGCTTCACGACTTCCGCAGGACATTCGGGATGCACTGCCAACAAGGCATTCGGGTGCGCAGCCTTTGCCTCGAGCACATCGGCTTCGGTCATGGCCTTGTGATGGGGACACCCGCCGTCGAAGAAGGCGAATTGCTTTTCGGGAACCTGCGAGGCAACATAGCTTCCCAAGTTGGGGTCGGGCACGAACAGGATCTTGTCGGCCTCGAGCGCCTTGCAGATCTGCACGGCCGAAGAAGAGGTAACGCACACATCGCAGGCCGTCTTCAGCGCGGAGGTGGTGTTGATGTAGGCGACGGTCGCATAGCCGGGATGCTCGGCCTTCAAGCGCTCCAACAAGTCAAGGTCGATTTCGTCCGCCATGGGACAGCCCGCCAGGGGATTTGCCAGATACACGGTTTTCTGGGGACACAGGACCTTGCAGGTTTCCGCCATGAACCTGACACCGCACATGATCACGGTTTTATTGGGCGCCTTGGAAGCAAGCACGCTCAAGCCATAGGAGTCGCCCACGTAATCCGCTACCTCGAGGATTTCCTGCCCCTGGTATGCATGGGCGAGAATGCACACATCGTTTTCCTGCTTGAGCTTCCTGATCCGCTCCTGAACTTCCGCTACCTTCATTATCGAGCCTTCCTTCCTTTCGCTTATCCCAACCTCGCCGTCGCAGCACCCTGCAACTGCCTTCGGGAGGCCCAATGACTTTTCGAAAGCGCACCGCTTCGGGCGCTGATACGATCCGAGAACACAGGAACGGCATGCGGCAGAAGACCCGCCCGCCATCCCGGCGTCCGGCTTTCCCTATCTACCCGTGCTGTCAGGAGAACGCGGGACGAGCATCCCCGCTTCCCGCAGCCGCTCTTCTATAAGATCCAAGCGCTGCTCGCTTGGAGCCTCTACCAGATGGTAGTGATATCCGGAAGTAACCCCGCTCAACAGGCTCGAACTGCTCCCTTTGAGGGTTTCGCAGAATTCCTGCACGTCTAAACGGGAAGAAATGTCCATATCCGCTGTGATCCTGCCATACACGCGATGGCTCACGCTCACGTTCAGGACCTTGCCCCCGCAATCGACGATGGCATTCAACTCGTCCTGCACCTGTTCGGGAGTGTGGCGCACCTTGAACTCGCGCACGATGGCAGGCTCCGCCTCCATCACATACCCCCGATGGGTAGAGATGATATTCGCATTCGAAGCGCGCAGCACCGCGATATCCTGCACGATGACCTGACGGCTTACCCCGAACTTGGATGCCAGATCCTTGGCCATCACGGGACCTTCCGCCCGGCAAAGCTCCTGATAGATTCCGCGTCTTCTGCGGTCGCCCTTCGTCGGCATGGCTACTCGCTTTCCTCGGTAACGGGATGAAGGTTCTTCATGGAAAGATCCAGGATAGGCGCCGAATGCGTGAGCGCCCCGCTCGAAACGAAGTCCACCCCGATTCCCGCAATCGATTCGATGTTTTCGGCGGACACATTACCCGAGCACTCGGTCTGCGCGCGCCCATCGATCAGCCGCACCGCCTCGCGCATCTGGTCGGGGGACATGTTGTCCAGCATGATGATGTCCGCACCGGCATCAATGGCCTCCTGCACCTGGGCAAGGCTTTCCACCTCGACTTCAATCTTGCGGACGAAGGGGGCGTACGCGCGCGCCGCCTGCACCGCCTGGGCGATACCGCCCGCAGCCCCGATATGGTTGTCCTTCAGCATCACGCCGTCGGACAGGTTGTAGCGATGGTTGCGCCCACCTCCCACGCGGACGGCGTACTTTTCGAAGATGCGGCAATTGGGCGTAGTCTTGCGCGTATCCAGCAGCACGGTTCCCGTGCCTTCCAGAAGGTCCGCGATCTTGCGGGTGTAACTCGCAATGCCACTCATACGCTGCAGGTAGTTAAGCGCCACACGCTCTCCGGAAAGCAGCACGCGGATGTCGCCCCGCAACACTGCGAGCTTCTGACCTGCACAAACACGGTCGCCATCGGCGCATAGGGCACGTACCTCGCACGAGGGGTCGAGCAAGGTGAAGGTGCGTGCGAATACCCCCATGCCGGCGATGACGCCGTCCTGCTTGCAGATAAGCTCGACTTCACCCAATTGCGCGTGGGGCATCACGGCATTGGTCGAAACATCCTCGCTCGAGATATCCTCACGCAAAGCCTGCAAGATCAACTGATCCGCATTGAGCGTCATGGTGATGCTATCCACGCACCTCACCATCCCTTTCGATCAATTCTTTCGCAATCCTGGCATATTCGGCGAGCAAGCCCTGCACATCCGAGTACTTGCCCAAGTCGGTTTCGGGGAAATCGCCGCACGGGAAATCCCCTTCCGCGACGCCATCCAGCGAAGCGGCGATATCATGCGCCGCCCTTTTGGAGAACACGAGCGATTCCAGAAGCGAGTTACTGGCCAAGCGGTTCTTCCCATGCACGCCATTGCAGCTCGCTTCCCCACAGGCATACAAGCCGGGCATCGAGGTGCGGCTGAAAAGGTCGACCTTGATACCGCCCATGAAATAATGCTGGGCAGGGGTGACGGGGATGGGTTCGCGTAGCACGTCATAACCTTCTTCCAGGCAGCGGCTGCGGATATTCGGGAAGTGCTCCAGAATCACCTGCTCGCCAATGGGCCGCAGGTCTTCCCATACGAAATCCCGCCTATCGGCTTCCATCTGCCGCGTGATCGCCTGGCTCACCACATCACGTGGAAGCAGCTCGTCGACGAACCTGCGCCCATCCTTCCCCAAAAGCACGGCGCCTTCGCCGCGCACCGATTCGGAGATCAGGAAGCTGCGCCCCTGTCTTGGCGAATACAGCGCAGTCGGATGGATCTGCACGTAGGAAAGGTTCTGAAGGGCAACCCCGTGCCCGTGGGCAATGGCCAACGCCTCGCCCGTGATGTGGGGAAAGTTCGTGCTCGCATGGTATAAGCCGCCTACGCCTCCGGTGGCAAGCACCGCCGCACGGGAGCGGACGGTAAAGGCCTCGCCATACCTGTCGCACGCCACGATTCCGCAGCATCCGCCTTCCCCTTCCACAAGGTCCAGCATGGTCGTATTCTCCATAATGCGCACGTTGGGCAACGCACGAACCGCTTCCAGCAGCGCAGAAGAAACCTCGCGGCCGGTGATGTCCTTATGGAATAGGATACGAGGCCGTGAATGCGCCCCCTCGCGTGTATAGTCCAGCCCGCCATCGGGTCGCCTGTCGAAACGGACACCGCAGGCGATCAGATCGCCGATCACCTCGCGCGATTCGGCGATCATAGTGCGAACCGCCTGCGGGTCGTTCTCGCCGTGCCCGGCATTCATGGTGTCTTGGAAGAAGCTTTCGAAATCATCATCGTCATGCAGGACGCAGACGCCCCCTTGGGCCAGGAAGGAATCGGATTCCTCGCAGGTTCGCTTGGTCACGACCAGGATATCGAGGTCCCGGGGAAGGTTCAGGGCGCAGAACAAGCCGGCAACACCGGTTCCAACGATGACAACATCGCAGGTCATGCTCATCTTCGGCAACCACCCCTCTATCAGCGCTGCTTTTTCGATGGCTACCAGTACACGTCAAGCTATCTGTCAAGTCAAGTGTAAAGTTATGAATTGTCATTTCTAACACAAACGGGCTTTCGGCTAGAAAAGACCTGTGGTCGTCCGGGGCGGACGCGAGGCCCGAGCAGGCATGCCTGCGGCAGGAGTTGGAGGCAGGAGAGCTTACTGCCGATATTGTGCGGACGCGGCATCCGGACAAACGCGCCTCGAACAAGACGCGCCCGGAGGCAAAACCCAGCGCCAAGCCCTCCAGCATCCAACAGCAAACCCGGCGCAGCCGACGTGGGGGGGCATCCGGCCTACGAGAATCGCCCCCATACGAAAAACGGGTGCGGCAAGACGCCGCACCCGTT
>SFII01000223.1 GCA_004555335.1 Coriobacteriaceae bacterium
CTGGCAGAAAGCATCTCTCATTGCGGTCTTTTCCGCAACGGCCCTTGCATATCCGCAGAATTTATCGGAAACACTGTCTGTGTTTGGCAGCAGCGGCTGTGCGGTGCTGGGCGGCACCGCGGTCAACCGGGTGTGCGTTTGGAACAGCAAAAGCGCCGGCGCCTGCCCGGGGGAAAAGAAACCGGCCGGGGAACCGGATCGGGCGGCGGATATCTATGGCAGCGGCCACACCCCGCTGTACCGCGATTTTATCCGTGCGGTGCGCGAGGGAGGCCGACCGCTGGTGGATGGGCAAGCCGGCTTTTCCGCGATGCTTTCGGGCTCCGCGGAATCCGCGGGCTTTGCGGAGCCGGCTCCCTCTTCCGCCAAAGAGCCGGCGGCAGGCGCCTTCTCCTCGGGAACGGACGCCACCGCGGGCTTCTTCGCAACCTGTTCCCGGTCGCGATCCTTCTGCACGGCGGACATGGGGGTGTTGGTTTCGCTGTTAGAGGACATCGGCCACATCCTTTGCAAGTCGCTTGCTCACTACCAGCATGAGCACGAAGCACACGGCGAACACCGCCAAAAAGCCCAGGCACACGGCAGGGTCTTCCCAAATCCAGACCTTGTCCACCAAGGCCGCCCTGTAGATCTTCCCGAAGAAGGTGACGGGATTGAACAGCATGATCGTCTGGATCCACCCGATACCGACGTTTTCCATGTTGAAGATGACGCCGGAAAGCCAGAACAAGGGGGTGGAAATGGCCTTCATCAGGTTGGCCACGTCCTTGCTCAGCGCGGAAAGGGGCGAAAGCAGGATGGAGAACACATTCCAGAACGCGAACATGAGGAAAATCGCAAGGGGAAGCTGCAACAGGTATAGGTCGAGCGGCATGCCGCAGGCGAAATAACCCACCATCAGGGCCGCCATCAGGATCAGGTGGACGATCAGCGCCGCTCCCGTGCAGATGGACGAAATGGCGCTGATGGGGAACTTGATCTTGTTCACCAGGTACGGATACCTGCGCAGGGCATTGCATCCGCTCGTGAACCGCAAGCCGATGCTCAGGGCGAACCAGAAGCATCCGATGTACATGGCGGGCTTGATCAGAAACCAGATCCAGCCGAGGGCGGCACCGCGGGCCTTCTTCTTCAGGTCGAACACCGCGAGGTTCGCAATCTGCTTGCGCCAACCCCAGTTGTCTTTGGCTATTTGCTGCAGGGTCTCAATCAAAACAATCCTCGAATCGCTTGGTATCCGACGAAACGGACAAGCCTAAAGCATAGCATTCGCGGGCCCCATCGCCTAATCCCCGTCTTTACCCTCATCCCCATCATCGAAGGAAAGGGGCTCGGCAACGGTGGTGGGGTCGGCCCCCGCATCGACCGCAGCCATCAGGTTGGACCAGGCTTCCTTGTCTTCGGGGATAACCCAAAGGCCGTCGTCGTTGACATCGCCTTCGTAGGGGCCGGTGCACGAATAGAAGGTGATGAGCCTGCCGTTCTCGATGAAGTCGCGTGCCAGGACCGCGATCAGGCCGTTGTCCATGTCCGTAGTGACGTTATCGGAGAAGGTCTCCAGCAGGAGGCTTATGCCCTGGGGGCCCTTGTAGGTCACGATTGCGCGCTCGATCAGGCTCATTTCCAGGTTGCGCACGTTGATCTGCCTGTAGGCGTCCTGATGCTCGTCGTAGATGCTCCTGGCGCGGGCGAGCACCAAGGACTGGGATCCGTCCAGCAGCTTCGCCTCACCGGGAGTGATGGACACCTTCTTCGTGGTCTTGGGGTCGACCAGGGTCGCTTTGGCGGGCACGTCCACTTCCACGCCCAGCATGTCGTCGACCAGGTCCTCGAATCCCACGAAGCCAACCATCATGTAGTAGTCGATCTGCACGCCGGTGAGCGTTTCGGCAGCCTTGACCACCTGTTCCGGCTTGCCCTTCTTCAGGCTGTCGCAGATCTTGCCGTCATCCCCTTCCAGCTGCGTGTCACGGGGGATGGTGACGAAAGTGAGCACGTAGTTGACGGGGTCCACGCGCAGC
>SFII01000056.1 GCA_004555335.1 Coriobacteriaceae bacterium
GACTTGGCGAGTGACCAGGTGATAGCGTGCTCCCTACCGCCGCTGCCAAGGACCAGGATGTTCATTCGTTTCTCCTTAAACCGGATGGTCTGTACTTCTGGGTTGTCCGTCTACCTGCTGGACCAGCCGCGGAAGATGGTCTGGTCGCGATCGGGACCGACGGCGATGATGCTGATGCGCACGCCGATGATCTGCTCCAGGTATTCCACGTACTTCCGCGCGTTTTCGGGCAGCTCCTCGAAGGTGCGGCATCCGGTGATGTCTTCGCCCTTCCAGCCGGGCAGCTCGACGTACACGGGCTCCACATGTCCCGGATACAGGGCGGACTGCTGCATGGGGAAGTAATCGTATTCCTTGCCGTCCGCCTTGTAGGCAACGCATACCTTGATGGTGTCGAACGCGGAAAGCACGTCCAGCTTGGTCAGCGCCATGTCGGTCAGGCTGTTGCAGTCGGTTGCATAGCGGGCGATAACCGCATCGAACCAGCCGCAACGGCGCTTCCGGCCGGTGGTGACGCCGTATTCGTGGCCGATTTCGGAAAGGGTTTCGCCGTCTTCGTCGAACAGCTCCGTGGGGAAAGGACCCGATCCCACGCGGGTGATGTAGGCCTTGCTGATGCCGATGATCTTGTCGATGGCCTTCGGACCCACGCCGGTGCCGGTGCAGGCGCCGCCCGCGCAGCAGGAAGAGGAGGTGACGAAGGGATAGGTGCCATGGTCGATGTCGAGCAGGGTTGCCTGCGCGCCTTCGAACAGGATGTTCTTGCCCTCGCGCAGCGCCTGGTTCAGGATCTGCGCGGTTTCCGCCATGTGGGGACGGATGATGTCGGCATATGCCAGGTAGTCTTCGCAGATCTGCTCGACCGTGTAGGGTTCCAGGCCGTAGAACTGGAGCTCGGGATTCTTGATGGCGAGAGCGGTTTCCAGCTTCTCACGGAAGATCTTCTCATCGAGCAGGTCCTGGATGCGGATGCCGATGCGGGCCGCCTTGTCCTGGTATGCAGGACCGATGCCGCGCTTGGTGGTGCCGATCTTGTTGTTGCCGAGGCGCTTTTCGTTCGCGCCGTCCAGGTCGCGATGGTAGGGCATGATCACATGGGCATCGCAGCTGATCACCAGGCGTTCGCAGGAAAAGCCCTGCGATTCCAACTTGGCCATCTCGTCCACCAGGACGCTGGGATCGACAACCACGCCGTTGCCGATGACGGGGATGCAGCTCTCGTACATGATTCCCGAGGGCATCAAGTGGAGGGCGAGCTTCTTTCCTCCATGGATCACGGTATGGCCGGCATTGTTGCCACCCTGGTATCGGACGACGTAATCGTAGTCGCTGGAGATGAGGTCGGTGATCTTTCCCTTTCCCTCATCGCCCCATTGGGCGCCTACCAGCACTGTGCTTGGCATGTTTCTTCCTTTCCCTTGCAGGCGCATGCGCCTGCAATTCCTATTGCTTCGGCAAACCGTCCGAGCGGACGGAGAGGATGCATGGGTTCAATCCAACTTCTGATTATATTACAGACGCACTGCATTCACATCGGGGGAAGCACGGCGGAGAAGCCCCACGATGTCGGAATGGCAGGTGAGCACCAGGACCTGGCGATGGCGGGCAAGATCGGCCAGGGCAAGGGCAGCCTGCTCCCTCCGCTCGTCATCGAAATGCACTAGAACCTCGTCTGCGATGACGGGAAGGCTTTCGCCTATGCCCGCAGACACCTCCAGAAGCGCGATACGCAAGGCCAGGTGGAGCTGCTGGAAGGTTCCCAGGGAAAGCTCCGCCGGCTTGCGGCGCACGCCCGCGCGATCGCATAAGAGCACGCCGCCTGAACCGTCGGGAACGACCGCGCACCACGCGCCCACGCTCATCATGGACATGAGCCCGCCCGCCCTGCGGTACACCGCCGGCTGGCTGCGCTCCTCCCAAATGCGGATGGCGTCGCGCAACGCCTGCCTGGCGACCAGCAGCATCGCATACTCGCGCACCGCCCGATCGAGCCGGTCTTCCAAGGCAGCCTGGCGGTCCCGCAGGTCCTGGAGCTCGACCGACGATCTGGCATCTTCGAGGATGCGGCCCAGTTCGCCTGCGCGCTCGCTTGCGGCGATCAGCCGTTCCTGGAGCGAATCGCGCGTTTCGCGCTCGCGTCTGAGAAGCGCGTCCGCACGCGCGGGGTCCCCGTATGCCGGGCCCGCCTGGGGGCGGGGTTCGCGGCAGGCGGATGCAGGGGAGGCGTCGGCACCGGTCCGCCCCTGCGCGGAACCGAAGCGCGTTTCGCGGCCACCGCCCCTCGCGCCGGGGCCCGCAGGATGCCGCGGCGCCTTCCCGAGAGCACCCCTGCGGCCCACCGCATACGCGATGCCGCTGCAAGCGGCGGCGCATAGGAGGGCGCAGCAGGCGTACATCATCCACAGCTGCGAGAAGAGCACCGCAAGCACGGCGAAGAGCACGCCGGATACGGCAAGGATGCCCGCCGCCCCGGCAAAGGCCGCTGGCCCGAAAACGCCCAGGCAGCCGGGCAGCCGCCCCTCCCCGAAACCGTCGCCCGTATCGGCCGGGCCGTCTTCCGGCTCTTGTGGGACATGCTGCAACCGCGATAGCTCGCCGATGCGGTCGTTGGACCGTTCGATCGCCTGGCGCATGCCGGGAATGGATTCGCGGATCCGCGCAAGTTCGGCAGCATGCGTCCGAAGGCGGCGATCCTCCTCGCAGGCGGCGGCGATCCCCGCCTTGACCTGGGAAAGCTCGCGCTGCAGATTGGCGATCGAATCGGGATTGGAGGCCGACCTGGAAAAGCACGCCTTCAGGCGCCCATCCAGTTCCGATGCGACGGACGCCGGGGATTGCGCCCCTCCCGATGCCGCAGTGAGCAGCCTGTCGACCATCCCGTCCACATCCTTCGCGGTTCCAAGCGCCTGGCCGTCGAGGGAGAACACCCTGTTGTAGGAATCGCCGTCCACGCCGCCGAGGATGCGGTCCGCCCCTGCGGGGAGCAGCCCCTGGGCATTGCGCGCCCTCGAGCAGGCGAATACGTCGCTTTCGTCATCCACCAGGGCGAACGAAAGGCTGCCGCTCCGCTCTCCGCCGGCAGGACGATAGGCGTTCCTATCGCCGCGCGCCTCATCCCAGCCGAACAGCACCCCGCCGATGAACTTGCGCATGGTGGTCTTACCGGATTCGTTGGGTCCGTAGACCACGTTCAATCCCGGCGAAAACGGTCCGATATCGCGATTCGAAAACGCACCGAAAGCGCCGATATGCAGGCTTTTCAGATAGCGGCGCCCATCACGCGCCCCAGTGGGACCAAGATCATGCATGGCGACCGCCCAACAGCATCGCGAGCAGCTCGTCCTGGGCCCCGTCGAACAGGTCTCCCAGGTCGTCATCGGAGAAATCGGGCAGCGCGAGGCCCCTTTCCCCGAAACCCTGGGCAAGCACATCGCGCAGGCGGGCGCGGTCTTCCCAAAGCCCGTCGAGGCCCGCCATCAGCGCCGCCGGGAACATCCCCTGCCCGTACAAGGCGTTGCGGTCCACGGGAACCGCCACGCGGCATTCGATGGAATCGCAGGCGAAACCCGCGCGCATGCCATTCAAGCGCTCGCGCATGTCGGAGAGGACGCCCCTTTCCAGCAATGCATCCCTCAAACCGCCCGACCCCTCGATCACGACGCGGGCAAGCAGCAATTCGCTTCGAAGCGCGTCCGCCCTATCGGAAAGGATACGCGCGATGCGATGCTCCAGGTCGAGCACGCTCGCAGCGCCCGCAACATCCACGCAAACCCTTTCCCAAGCCACGGGGGAAAGGTGGACGAATTCCACCCGATTGGGCATGCCCTCTTCCAAATGAACCAGGTTGCAGCCGCAATCACCCGGCTCGCCCGTATCGCGCCCCTGAACGCACCCCGGGAAGGCGATGCGGGGATCTACCGCATCATCGCAGCAACGCCTATGGATATGTCCCAAGGCCCAGTAGTCCAGATGGGTTGCCCGAAGGGCCTGCGGCGAAACGGGCGCGATCTTACGGTCGATATCCAGGCCAGTATGGAGCAGGCCCACCGCAAAGGGTGCTTCCCGACCGCAAGCGCGGAAGACCGCATCCGCCCCCATCGCAGGCAGCTCGTCTTCGATAGGACCGGACGCGAAGCCGCGTCCCACGATGGCGCAGAGTGCCCGCCCATCCCGGTAGACCATGCCGTATTCGGTATGTTCACCCGAAAACACCTGGACATTGTCGGGCAAGGATGCGAAACCGCGCTGCCAGGCACTGCTGTGCTCATGGTTGCCTGTGACCGCGAATACGGGGATGCCCGCACGACGCAGACGCTCCATGCCGTCGACGAAGCGCATCATGTCGGCATAGGAGGGCTCTTCGGAGTCGAAGATATCGCCCGCGATGAGCACGAAATCCACCTCGAAGTCGATCGCCCGGTCGATCATGCGATCGAAGGCGCACGCCACCGCACGCCTGAGCGTATCTGCGAGGAGGGGGTCTTTTTCGCCGATTCCCTTCAGGGGCGACCCCAGATGAAGGTCTGCGGCATGGATGAAGCTCGTCCGCGCGCGCATGGGAAAACGGCGCTCCTAGAAACCGCCGTAGCGGGACTCGTCGATGAAATCGCCGAACTTGGTGCTCTCCGCATTCCAAGACAGGTCGATATCCCTCGTGGGACCGTTACGGTGCTTGGCGACGATCAGGGTGGCGCGATCCAAGTCGGGGCGCTCATCGGAAGCAGCCTCGGTCTCATCCATGCTTCGGTCGATGAACATGACGATGTCGGCGTCCTGCTCGATGGAGCCCGATTCGCGCAGGTCGGAAAGCATAGGGCGCTTCTTGCTGCCGCGCTGCTCGATGGCGCGGGACAGCTGGGACAACGCGATGACGGGCATGTTCATTTCCTTGGCAAGGACCTTCAAACCGCGCGAGATCTCGCCGACCTCGACGGCGCGGTTGCCGTCGCGACGGGACCTTGGGGGCTGCATCAGCTGCAGATAGTCCACGATGATCAGGCCCTTCTCCTTGCCATGGAGCTCGCGTCGCGCCTTTGCGCGCGCTTCCAGGATGGAAAGCGAAGGGGTATCGTCGATGTACAGCTCGACGGCGGACAGGGCGCCCATGGCATCGGCGAGCTTCTGCCAATCGGCCTCACCCAAAAAGCCGCCGCGCACTTTTTCCAGGCTGATGCGCGCCTCGGAGCACAGGATGCGCTGGACCAGCTGGGAAGCGCTCATTTCCAAGCTGAAGAAGGTGGTGGGGAAGCCCGCCTTCGCCGCATTGACGGCCAGGTTCAGCGCGAACGAGGTCTTGCCCACACCGGGTCGGGCCGCAAGGATGATAAGGTCGCCGCCGCGGAAGCCATGGAACAGGTTGTCCACGTCGACGAATCCCGTGGGCACGCCCGCCATATGCGATTGCTGCATCGCCAGCTCGGAAATCTCGTTGAAAGCGTCCATCAAAAGCGTGTTGATGGGCGTGAAGGTGGAGGAAACCCTCTGCTCGGTCACGCTGAACAGGGTCTTCTCCGCCTCTTCGACGACCTGGTCCAAATTGTCCGGCGCATCGTAGGCAAGCTGCATGATCTGGTCGGATGCGAAGATGAGGTCGCGCAACACGGAAGTGCGCTTCACGATCTGGGTATGGGTGAGCCAGTTCGTCAGCGCGAAGGTGTTGTCGGCGAGCTCGACCAGGTACGCCTTGCCACCCACTGCCTCGAGCTGGCCCGTCGCCTTCAGGTTCTCGGCAAGGGAGATATGGTCGATGGGCATATTCCTGGAATGCAGATCCATCATGCTGGCGAAGATCAGCTGATGGGAACGGCGGAAGAAGCACTCGGGGCGCAGCTGGACCGCCACCTCGTCGATGGCGTCCCTATTCAGCATACATGCTGCAAGCACCGATTTCTCGGCCTCGATATTCTGGGGCACCTGCTTGAGCGCCTGGGAATGCGAAGAAGCCGGTTTGTCTGCGTTGTAGTTCGGCATCGTTCCACCTTGCAATCGCACCGCACCGCTGGAAACACCCCGGCGGGTTGCGGTTTTGCGGGCTTATAGCGCCCGCATGGGTCTATCGGCCCCGCAAGCGGGACCCCTCAAACAAAAGAACCCCCTCCACGCATGGCGAAAAGGGGGTTCGGAAATACCGTTTCAGCTACCGGGTCAGCGACCCGGCAATGGGACAGGATCCCGATTGCTTATTCGGCAGCCTGCTCTTCAGCGGCTTCTTCCTCGGCTTCCTCTGCGGGAGCTTCTGCAGCAGCCTGCAGCATTGCAGCGTCGCCAACGACCATCTTGATGGTGGCCTTGATGTCGCGATGCAGGGAAGCAACGGCCTCGTGCTCGCCAGCGGTCTTGATCGCAGCGGCCAGGTCGATGTTCTTGCGGTCGAGTTCGATGTCGAACTGGGCCTTCAGAGCGTCGGAGATCATCTGGGTGGTGACGGAACCGAACAGGACGCCTTCGTCGCCAACGCGGACTTCGATGCTCAGCCTTACAGCCTCGATAGCTGCCTTCAGCTGCTCGGCTTCTGCAGTGCGGACAGCTTCGCGCTTAGCGATGTTGTTGCGGCGCATCTCGAGCTGCTTGAGGTTGCCCTTGGTCGCCAGGATGGCGATGTTCTGGGGCAGCAGGTAGTTGTTGGCGAAACCGCGGGCTACGTCGATGACGTCGCCCTCGACGCCCTTACCCTTTACTTCCTGGAGCAAAATTACCTTCATAGTGCAATCCTCCTCCGATTAACCGCGATTGCGGCGATCGCCACGGCCGCTGATTGCGGGCACTACGTAGGGCATGAGAGCCATCTCGCGTGCGCGCTTGACAGCGTTGGCAACGTCGCGCTGGTGCTGGTTGCAGCAGCCGGTTACGCGACGGGGCTTGATCTTACCGCGGTCGGTGACATACTTACGCAGCATCTGGGTGTCTTTGTAGTCGATGTACTCTGCGTTCTCCTTGCAGAACTGGCAGTACTTACGACGAGGCTGCTTCACATATTCAGCCATTGGTTACCTCTTTCGTGTACTTTAGAAGGGAATATCTTCATCGTAGACCGAAGCATTCACTGCAGGCGGTGCCTGCATGGGCATGGGAGCGGCCTGTCGCGGTGCCTGGGAGAAGCTTCCTCCATCACGCGGGGTCATGAATTCGATCTCATCGACGATGACCTCGATTTTGGAGCGCTTCTGTCCATCGCGTTCCCACTGGCTCCAGCGAAGCTTGCCTTCGACGGCAACCTTGCTGCCCTTGGAAAGGAACCTGGATACCGCTTCCGCGCGGGTTCCGAACATCGTGCAGTCGATGAAGTTCGGATAGTCTTCCCATTCGCCAGTCTGCTGGTTGCGGCGGCGGTCGTTAACCGCAACGCCGAAGCCCAGAACGGGCATGCCGCCTGCAGTCTTGCGAATCTCGGGATCGCGCGTCAGATTTCCGCTGATGATTACCCTGTTGATGCTCATAGTCTTTCCAATCTGTGCTGGACGGCGAAGCCGTCACTTCCAACGTGCAATCGATTAGTCGCGGTCGGTACGGCAGACGATCATGTGACGCACGCATGCGTCGGTGATGCGCAGTACGCGATCGAGCTCGGCGATTGCGTCGGGATTTGCATGGAAATCGATGAGAGTGTATTCGCCTTCTGCCAGACGCTCGACCTCGTAAGCCAGCTTGCGCTTACCCCATTCCTCTACGTTATCAATCTGACCCTTACCTTCCAGGGCGCCGTTGATACGGTCGGTAATGCGCTTGCGAGACTCTTCGTCAGCAGACGGTGCTACGAAATACAGCAGTTCATAAGCCTTCATCAGCTCACCTCCTTTGGACTCATGGCTTCAGGACTCAAAGGCATTGCCTGAAGCAGGAAAAGCTTGGACAGTTTACCAGATGCAAGGCAGGCAGGACATCAAGACCACGAATGCAACACAATCGAACCAGAAATCCCCTTCTGGAACACAGAATGCACCATCCGCCTTGCAGATCCCCTGCAAAATCGCTGCGGATAACCTGCAGCGAACAAATGCCGATACGGCGAAATCCCT
The DNA here is from genome assembly GCA_004555335.1 of Coriobacteriaceae bacterium. Classification (GTDB taxonomy): domain Bacteria; phylum Actinomycetota; class Coriobacteriia; order Coriobacteriales; family Eggerthellaceae; genus W1P20-047. The sequence goes on from SFII01000056.1 coordinate 8,016, forward strand.
GCAGGATGGCAACCGTCGACGCGCGCCTTAGCGGGCTTGGTAGAGGAAGTTGGGTGCGAAGCCCACATACACGGGCTCTTCCTCGATTTCGATAGGTCCGTCCTGGCCTTCCGGCATCTCGTAGAAAAGGCCGATGGCATGGCCTCCCTCTTCGCCCGGGATGCCGCCTTCTGCGATGAGGATGTCGCGTTCGCCCTCTTCGGTCTCAACGTAGCCGTCATAGCAGAACGCATAGGCTTCCTTGCCCTGGGAAGACGCAACGCAGCGCTCCGCTTCGGCGAAGCAGTTATCCACCTCGCCTGCCGCGTGGGAGGTGAAATCCAGTCTACCCTCGCTCGCAAGCGCGGTGAAGGGCACGAGCGCACCCCCGTTCGCAAGGAATACGCGCTTCGCCTCGTTCAGGGCGGTAACGAGCACGGTCTGCAGGTTCTCGTCCATTTCGGGCGCTTCCGGCTCCTCCATGTTCTCGGGGGCTTCTTCGATCTGTCCCATAGTGCTCCCTTCGGTCTAGCGCGCAGCAGCACGCACGAATAGCGAAACCGGGTACGCATGCCCGGCGTATCGACCCTCAAGTATATACGAGCATGACGCCCGAACCGCGCCGGCAGGCAACGCTCCACCGTCCGACCATGCGTCTGATCCGCGTCGGATTCTCG
>SFII01000057.1 GCA_004555335.1 Coriobacteriaceae bacterium
GGCACCGAAAAGCAGCTGACTGCCCGCTTCCTGGAAAAGCAGGATAGCTTGATCTGCCGTGAGCTGCTGGGGCTTCAGCCCGGACAGGTGCTTTCCGAGCCCCCGGTTCGCGATGAGGCATATTACGCCAGCAGGCCCTGCCTTTCTGCGGTGCGCGATGCTGCGCAGATCGTGCAGGAGCATTACGGCATCGCCGATTTGGATTAGGCAATACGATTCGAGCCCGGCGCCCACCAGGGCGCCGTTTTCATGCAGGAACGGAGGCGCTTGGCCCTTCTTCCGGCGATCCGGGCTTGGAAAAGGGCATGCATCGCCGCCGTTTCCGCATGTAGGCTGCTTGTTTTTCTGTAATCCGCCGTTGCGTCTGTTGCGCGCGTGCGGCTTTGCGGTAGTCTGTTCATAGACGCGATGTGGGTCTGCTTGGTGCGCCCTCATGCGGCAGCGGACCCGTTCCCGTCGCGGAAACCTACGTATCAGGAGGATTGATAATGAGCGATATCATCGATGTTTACGGCAGGCAGGTCTTGGACTCCCGCGGTAACCCCACCGTCGAAGTCGAAGTTTTGCTGGATGACGGCTCTGCTGGTCGTGCCATCGTTCCGTCCGGCGCTTCCACCGGCGCTTTCGAGGCCGTGGAACTGCGCGACGGAGACAAGACCAAGTACCTGGGCAAGGGCGTTCTGCAGGCGGTAGATCACGTCAACAACGAATGCTACGAAAACCTGCTGGGTATGGACGCAACCGATCAGCGCGCCATCGACCAGGCTCTGATCGAAGCCGACGGTACCCCCAACAAGGGCCGTTTCGGCGCGAACGCCATCCTGGGCTGCTCCCTGGCAGCTGCCCGCGCTGCAGCAGAGTCCACCGGCCTGCCTATCTATTCCTATCTGGGCGGCCCCAACGCACACACCCTGCCTACTCCCATGATGAACATCATGAACGGCGGCGTACATGCGGACAACACCGTCGACTTCCAGGAATTCATGATCATGCCCGTTGGCGCCCCCACCTTCGCTGAGGCACTGCGTTGGTGCTGCGAGGTCTATCACACCCTGAAGGGCGTTCTGAAGTCTTCCGGTTATTCCACCGGTGTTGGCGACGAAGGCGGCTTCGCTCCCAACCTGAAGACCAACGAAGAGCCCCTGCAGCTGATCATGGAAGCTATCGAAGCTGCCGGCTACAAGCCCGGTACCGACTTCATGCTGGCAATGGACCCTGCAACCACCGAGCTCTACGACGCCGAAACCGGCACTTACAACCTGGAAGGCGAAGGCCGCGTGCTGACCAGCGATGAAATGGTCGAGTACTGGGCTGCCCTGGTTGAGAAGTATCCCATCATCTCCATCGAAGACGGCCTGGCCGAAGACGACTGGGATGGTTGGGTCAAGCTGACCCAGCGCATCGGCGACAAGGTCCAGCTGGTTGGCGACGACCTGTTCGTCACCAATGCTGCCCGCCTGAAGAAGGGCATCGAGCTGGGTGCTGCTAACGCCATCCTGATCAAGGTGAACCAGATCGGCTCCCTCACCGAGACCTTCGAGGCAATGCAGATGGCACAGCGCGCCGGTTACACCTGCGTGGTATCCCACCGTTCCGGCGAGTCCGAGGACACCACCATCGCCGACTTGGCTGTTGCCACCAACGCCGGCCAGATCAAGACCGGTGCTCCTTGCCGTTCCGACCGTATCGCCAAGTACAACCAGCTGCTCCGTATCGAAGACATGCTGGGCGATGCAGCCGAATATGCTGGCATGAACGCCTTCTACAACGTCAAGCGCTAGTCTTCAAAGGACAAGGTTCGGAATAAGCTTCCGACCTCCGTCGCACACGCAAAACGCGACCCATTACGGGTCGCGTTTTTTGGTGTTCAAGGCACCAAAAAAATTTGAAGTTCAATCGGCTGTGCGATGCGCAGGGTATCGACTACCGGGAAATCGCATTCTGATTGTTCGGTCTGAATCGATCGTGGCGCTTTCGCAGCGGTACTGCTTCGTTGAAGCAAGGGATTCAGAAACAGACCGAACGGTATTAAGGGGAGGGAACGATGGGGAATCTGACATTGGGTATGCAAAACACCCCTCCCGAGGAGGGAGGGGTATGGATTAGAACTCTATGTCGATCTTGAAGAATCTACGTTGCTCGTTTTTGTATTCTCCCTTGATATCGATGTTGGCTTCTGCATCGAGCTTTTCTAGAACCGCATTTACTTTCGCCGCGGCGTTTGCCGTCATGCCGGCGCACGAGCTGTTCTTGATTACCTTGTGGTATTCGTGGATCTTGTTGTCGCTGTCCTTATCGCATCTTGCGCGTACGAGCTGAGTTATTTCGGCGTTGTCTGCATACCATTTCAGTTTTGGTTCAACAGGAGTGTCGCTGCCCTTGAAGGATTGGGTTGCAACGGATTTGCGCTCTACGACTTTCAGGGCTTCAGCGCTTATCTCTCCGGTAACGGAGCAGCTGATGTCCACATCATCGACTTCGGGCTTTACCTTGCGCGTGCGGCGACCTTCGCCGACTTTGACCTTCTTCGCGTATTCGTAGGTCTCGATGGTGCATTTCTTTGCGCCAAGCGAGTAGGCGATTTCGAACAGTTCTGCGCGCCTTTCGTCTTGCATGATGTCGAAGAACTTGTCGATGTTGACGTAACGCGTGCCGAACTTATCGACGTAGTAAACCGACCAGCTTTCGGCATAGGGATAGAATTGGATGCCGCTGCGCTCCACTTCTCTTTCGTAGAGATGGAGGACAGTCACGCCAGCGTCTTTGCTAGTCCAGCCGATGGCGCCTTTCATAACGTCTATGTTCTCTCTGGAGCCGTTGTCTTCGACAATGATGAGCTTGGGTATATCGAAATCGGGGGCTTCGAATTCGGTACGGCTGAGTGGTTGGTAGATTCTTATTCTTGCTTTCGCTAGTTCGTTAGCAGCGCCTTCTGCGACGTTTTGGGCTGCATTGGCGGCTAGTTCGGCGGTGCGGCCTCCAACCTCCTTTGCTTTCTCTGCTGCTTTGGCGGCGGTTTCTTTGATGGTTTTGCCAGGATTTGCTAATGCCATGTCTTCCCCTTTCGCGGAACTGTGTTTAATTATATTTCGGTGCTGACCAGAAAAGGGAATGCATTTTTCGCGAGAAGGGTTTTGGTGACAGTGATTGCCAAATTGGGTTCTGCGTGTTTTTTTGTAGGGTCCTTTTCATTGGGTGCTCTTGTCTGACTGCATTGCGAATTTAGTGGCGTTCAGGGTGACGAAAAAAACTGAAAGAAGTGTTCTCGATAGTCCATTACCGCTTATCAGCAACAACCATCTCCGGTTTATGCGGGTCAATCTCAGCAACCCCCATTCTCAGACGATGGTTATTTTCAATCATGACATTCGAGTGGCTTTGAAGGCATGTGCCCGCAGGTCGGATACGGTATCGTCGGGCGATGCGCATATCTTGGGAGACCTGGGATGCGCTCATCTGCGGGATCCCCATCCGGGCGATTCGGCCATTGTCCCGATGGGCTCTCCTCATATTGACCATCCCGTCGTTGGATCCGGGCATCTCGGGCAGGGCGGGGGAGATTTCGGTTTAAGTGCTCGTTGCGGTTGCCGCCTTGCTCTAGAAGCTTTTTTTGGTCGTTAACGATTCTAAGGGCGACAGCCGTTTCCTTTTGCCCTGGGTTGCCCAGCGGGCGGTACGGGGCTAGCTTCTACACAACAATTAACACATGAACACTCCAGGTTCTCGAACATGGTTCCGATGGCCAAGAAGACGACATTCGAGGACATGATTGCGAAAGGTAGCCTGAAGTTAAGGGAAATGAGCAGGCTGACAACGGGGAATTCCGATTGGCTTGCTGCCAGCCGAAAGCATGGTGAAGAGATGCTGGCGCTGCTTGACACTGATAACAAAGCGCTGTTTAAGGAAGAAGGCGAATAGCTGGTCGACATCATCCAGAGCAGGCTCAAGGAGATGTCCAACTGGACCGAGAAGCTGGAAACCAGGGCCAAGGTCGACATCCTCATCCGTGACGAGCTGTGGATGAAGATGCCGGAAAGCGTGAGCGATGTAGCGTTTATGGTCTACCGTGGCGAGATATTCAACTACTTCTATACTAGATTCGCGGCGTAATTTGCTCTTGGCCAAAAGGAAGTGATCATGCAGTACGGGAAGACGATCGAGATGTTCTTGGTTAATGGTGACGCGAGCGGTCTTGTGACTGCCGAGCTTTCCAACTGGAACGGCAAGGCAATCAAGATTCCTCGCACCATGGTCAAAGAGTGCACGCGTGAGGATATTACAGGCGTAGGCGTATATTTCCTTTTCTGCGAAGAGGACGGTCAGGGCGCGGTATATATCGGTGAAGCTGAAAATGTGCTTGAGCGACTAAATGGCCACTTACGTGACTACCAGGCTGGAAAGGAATCCTACTACTGGACAACAGCGGTAGTCTTTATCGGCCGCGATTTGAACAAGGCCCTTATCCGGTATTTGGAAAATCGCATCTGGGATATCGTTAATGAGTGCGGCCGCATGAAGAACCTTACGAAAAATACCTATAAGAAAACAATCCTCAAGGAGTCCCAGGTCGCTTCCATGGAGGAGTTTATCGACAACATCAAGGTGCTGCTGAGCGCATTGAACTATCGAGTGCTTACACCGATGCCCCAGGCGAAAGATGACACTGTCTATCTTTATTGCCATTCAACCAAGGGCACCGATGCAAAAGGTTTTGTCTCCGATGGCGGCTTCACTGTATTGAAGGGGTCTAAGGTCTCCGATGGGGTAGTGAATTCGTTTGTCGAACACGGCGGCAACTACTACGTTTTGCGCAGCAAGCTTGAGGAAGACGGTATCATCTCCGAAGGTGAATTCCAGCAAGACTACGAGTTCAGCGCCCCATCTGCAGCATCGGCGGTAGCCCTCGGTCGTACTTCAAATGGGAATGTCGATTGGAAGACCAATGAGGGAACAAGGCTAAAGGATTTGTAGGTTTTCCATTTGTCTACGGGTTGTTTTTCGTGCGCGTTCACCGCGGGTCTTGATTGTTCCATGAGTGCGGGACCTGCGGACGTTCGTCGAGGTGTTTGCCCTGGGCGGGGATTTGGCGATTATGCAAGCGCTCTGCTGCCAGCCCGAACATCTTTTCGACGTAGGGCTTCGCAGGATGCAATACTTGGCTTGCTTGGGGTGCTGTCCAGACTCTTGCGCATATTCCGGCAGACGACCGTCGGCCGTCGGTATGACCGCTTCTCCAGCAGCGTATCGATTCTATCCTGAATTCGCCTGCAGATCCTTGCTCTGGCCTAATCCGCTTCGATGCGGATTGCATCGCCTGGCCTGATCGTGCCTTCGGTCAAGACGATGGCGAACACCCCTTCACGGGGCATGACGCAATCGCCCACCTGCCTTCTGATGGCGCAGTCCTTATGGCATTCCTTGCCGATCTGCGTGATTTCCAGCAGGCATTTCCCAACAGCCAGCTTGGTCCCCACCGGCAATGCGGAAAGCTGCAGCCCTTCGGTGAGGATGTTCTCCGCAAAGGCCCCGACCGGGATATCGGGGAAGACGCGCCTCATCTTGTCTACGCTTTCGGTTGCCAGAAGGCTCACCTGCCTGTGCCAATCGCCCGCATGGGCGTCTCCCAGGATTCCGTGCCTTTTCTTCAACTCGATCAGCTCGACGGGGTGCTTTGCGGTCCCCTTTTCCTCGCTGATGCATACAGCTACGACCGATGCCATGTTCTCCTCCATATCGTGATCTGCTAGATGATTCTGCCTCCGCCCAAAACGGTGTCACCGTCGTAGAGGACGACGGCTTGGCCCGGGGCGATGGCCGACTGCGCTTCTTCGAAGCGCACGAGCACGTCCCCGCTTGCCTGGGGGAAGGCGATGGCGGGCTGTTCTGTTTGGCGGTATCTTATCTTCGCCTTGCATTCGATCGGCGCATCCGGAGCCTTGCCGCTGATCCAGTTGAAGTCCGTCGCCGTCAGGCTTTCGGAATACAGCTCGTGCTTTTCGGCTAAGGTTACGGTGTTCGTTTCTGGGTCGATGCTTTGCACGTACAGGGGCTTTCCCAGGGCAAGCCCCAAGCCCCTGCGTTGGCCAACCGTGTAGCGGATGCAGCCCTTGTGGGTCCCGATCACCCTGCCCGTGGTATCCAGGAACGGACCTGGTTCGTAGCGCTTCCCTGAATACCGTTCCAGGAAGGACGCATAGTCGCCATCCGGTACGAAGCAGATATCCTGGCTTTCGGGTTTATTCGCGTTGAGGAACCCCTGTTTTTCTGCAAGCTCCCTGACATGCGTCTTCTTCATCGAACCGAGCGGGAACAGGGTATGCGCCAGCTGATCCTGCGTCATGGAATACAGCACGTAACTCTGGTCCTTTGCCGGATCCAGGCCCTTTTTCAGGGAGAAAACCCCGTTCTTTTCCTCGATGCGGGCGTAGTGGCCGGTGACCACGTAATGGCATTCGAGGATTCTCGCCCGTTCGAACAGCTTGTCGAACTTCATGAAGCGGTTGCAGTCTATGCATGGATTGGGGGTGATGCCCTGCTCGTACGAGCTGACGAACTTGGCGATCACCTTCTTCCGGAAATCGTCTTTGAAGTTGAAGACGTAGTAGGGAATTTGGAGCCTGCGCGCAACGCTTCGTGCGTCTTCGATATCGTCGAGGCTGCAGCAGGTGCGCCCTTTTGCCAGCCCGGCATCTTCGTTATCGTAGAGCTTCATCGTGCAGCCGATGCATTCGAAGCCCGCATCCTTGGTGATCTGGGCGGCGAGCGACGAATCCACCCCTCCGCTCATGGCTATCAGCGCTTTCTTCATGGGCTTTGCCGCACCTCCTTCGGCTTCGGGTTTGCTTTTACGGCGAGTGGGGAAGCGCGCTTTTCCGCTCCGTTCGTCAAGTTGAAAGCCTATCACAATAGTAGGCGAAATGCGGTGCAGTCATTGCAAGGTAGCCCGTCGGCAGCAATCGTGCGGCAATGAGTAGCGGGGATGCCGCATATGCAACCGGCTGCAGATGCAAGGGGTTGCAACCTCGCCGCCGTCCCCCGTGTGCCGGCTTGCCCCCCCAAACGCAGCAGCGACCGCGTGATGCGGTCGCTGCGATGCGTGATATGCGGGTGGGGAGGGTTTTCGTGAGTATCACCCGTTTGGGATGGACTGCCTTACAGGGGGTTCATTCCTGCCTGGAAGGGGGTCCTGCGCCTGCCGATGCGCCCATCGGTTTGCATACCGTACTTCTTGTAGTACAGCCTCAGGCCCTTTCCGTATTCGTCTTCGCGACGGGCTTCTTCCGTGAACAGCCTGGTGGCGAATTCCGGCTCGTTTACCGCGAACAGGTACTGGATTGCCGACCAGACGGCCATGCCCTCGTAGATAACCAGGTTGTTCCCCGATCCGTAGCGGGCGTTGATAACCGCATCGTTCCAGTTCTCGTACTGCCAGATGTGGGTGAGCTCGTGCGAGATGGTCTCGATCAGGCTCAGGCGCGGCGCGCCGTTTTCCAAGTAGATGGTGTACTTGCCGTTCGAGTTCACCGCAACGCCCACTGCGCGGGCATCGAAGCCCGGGGTGGGGGTGAAGGTCTTGTCCATGCGGGAGGCGATTTCGGCAGAGGAGACCATCCTCACCGTGATGGGCGACTTGATGTGGATGCCGTATTTCACGCACATGCTGCCGCGCACGGAAGCGAACAGCTCTTCCAGTTCCGCCTGCGATTTGACCGTCTGGCGGGAGCACGTGAGGCAGCGTTCGCGGCCGTCTTCCAGGATGTCGTATTCCACGCCCAGCAGCGGTTTGCCGCAGAAGTCGCACAGATGGACGATGCCTTCTTCGATCACCTGGTCGATGGCTTCGTTCATGTCCACCTTGTCGTTGCGCGCGGCGGAGAGCTCGAAGTCCACCAGCTGGTGGTCGGCCAAGAGCATCGCGGTGTCTTCCACCGCCAGCCAATCGGGGCTTTCCTTTCCGCCGAAGAACAGGAAGTTGCTTTCCTTGTAGGGGTCGGGGATCTCGATCAGCTCTTCCTCGTGGTCTTCATGACGGCGCTCGCGTTCTTCGATGCGCTTCAGTTCCATGATGCCGGAAAGGAGCTCGACGATCTGGGAAAGGATGTTCCTGCGCTCCTCGGGGTCTTCGGCTTCGGTTTCCGCAGGCTCTTCAACTTGGGGTTTCTTGCCGAACAGGCCCTTCAGGAAGCTGTAGACCGTGTCCTCGGAGGTGTCGTTGGAAGCGATAACGGTGGCCATAACGGCGACGCAGCTGGCATCCTCCGTCATGCAATCGTAGGTATCGGCAGTAACCGTGATCGGGGTGTAGAAGCTGTACTGCTCCTGCAGAGCGGCGATGTGCTCGTCGTCAACGGACAGCAGGTTGAAGCTGAAGGTGGTAGCCAGCTCGGTCAGCGCCGTGGTGGGGGCGCCGGCGACGACGAAGCAGGCGTCGATGGTGCCGTTCTTCATGGAGTCGGCAGAGTCTGCAAAGCTTTCGTAAACCGGGTTGATGTCGTCAAAGGTAATGCCGTAAATGCCGAGGATCTGCTCTGCGTTGAAACGGGTACCGGAGTCAGCTGCGCCGACGGAAACGGTCTTGCCCTTGAGCTGCTCGATGGAGGTGATGCCG
>SFII01000004.1 GCA_004555335.1 Coriobacteriaceae bacterium
CCGCAAGTTCTTGGAGCAGACCTATTCCATCCTCACCAACGAATCCAGCTTCTCCACGAAGATGGACGTCACCATCATCCAGTGCGATGCCGAAATCACAGACATCTACCACGTGAAGGAGCGCAAGGACTTCGACCGCTATCTGGATAACTTGGAAGTGAAGGGCTTAGGCGGCACCGACTTCCGTCCGGTATTCAGCTACGTGAACGACCAGATCGAACTGGGCGAGATCACCAACTTCGGCGGCGTGATCTACTTCACCGACGGCCAGGGCACCTATCCCACGAAAGCACCCGACTACAACGTCTGCTTCGCATTCGTGGACGAGATCCCCACCGACCCGCCGGTTCCCACCTGGGCCATGAAGATCCAGCTGGAAGAAACAGAATTCCTGGAAGAAACCGACTACTAGGCGCGCAGATGGAAGATTCCCGCCGGCGCCCGCTCAAGCAGCCGGCCACCCGATGCCGCACCTGAAACGCAAGAGAACAGGCTCGAAAGAGAAAGGACATATATGGATATCCGCCAGGCAAAGGACCAGATCAAGTACGCCATGCAGGCATACTTCTCCAAGGACGAGTTCGGCAACTACCGCCTGACCCCCCAGCGCCAGCGCCCCGTCTTCTTGATCGGTGCGCCCGGTATCGGCAAGACCGCCATCATGGAGCAGATCGCCCATGAACTGGACGTGGCCTTGGTTTCCTACTCCATGACCCATCACACCCGTCAGAGCGCACTGGGCCTGCCCTTCATCGCCAAGAAGAACTACGGCGGCGAAGAATTCGAGGTTTCCGAATACACCATGAGCGAGATCATCTCGAGCGTCTATGACGCCATCGAGGCAACCGGCCGCACCGAGGGCATCCTGTTCCTGGACGAGATCAACTGCGTTTCCGAAACCCTCACCCCCGCGATGCTGCAGTTCCTGCAGTACAAGACCTTCGGCCGCCATCGCGTGCCCGACGGCTGGATCGTGGTCACCGCAGGCAACCCGCCCGAGTACAACCGCACCGTCCATGACTTCGACATCGCAACCTGGGACCGCTTGAAGCGCATCGACGTCGAGCCCGACTTCAACGTATGGCGCGACTACGCAATCGACCACGGCACCCATCCCGCCGTCATCACCTATCTGGATATCAAGCGCAACCACTTTTACAGCGTCGAGACCACCGTCGACGGCAAGAGTTTCGTCACCGCCCGCGGTTGGGACGACCTTTCCGCGATGATCCGCCTGTACGAAGAGCAGAACCTGCCCGTTGACGAGCTGCTGATCGGCCAGTACGTCCAGGATCCCGAGATCTCCAAATCCTTCGCGGTGTACTACGAGCTGTTCACCAAGTACCGCTCCGACTACCAGATCGACAAGATCCTGGCCGGCGAGGCGGACGAGGGCATCATCTCCCGCGCCGCAAAGGCGCCCTTCGACGAACGAGTTTCCCTGATGGGCCTTATCACCGACGCCCTGGGCAACACCCTGCGCTCCACCATGCTGGAAGAAAAGGCCGTTGAATTCGCATTCGGCCAGCTGAGCCAGATCAAGGAAGGCCTGGAAGCTGATTCGGACGAAGCCGACTGCCTGGAAGCCGCACGCGAGGCCCAGTTGGAAGCGACCCAGACCCTGGCGACCGAGCGCGCGAACGGCCTGATCACCGAAGGCAAGCGCCTGGCCTACCAGCGCTTCATCGCCCTGGTGAGCGACGCCCTGAACGAAAACGGCAGCGAGGCGACCATGCCCTTCGCAACCCTGAAGGCCGCATTCGGCGCCGCGGTCGAGCGCCTGGACACCATGGTGGAAGACGCCTCCGCAGCGCTGGATAACGCCTTCACCTTCACCGAGGCCGCCTTCGGGTCCGACCAGGAGATGCTGCTGCTGGTGACCGCGCTTTCCGCAAACCGCTTCGGCATGGACTTCATCAACAGCCACGGCTGCGAGAAGTACTTCGCCCACAACCAGGACCTGCTGTTCTACGAGCGCGGCAACGACCTTGCCGACCGCATCAACCAGGTGTCCCTGGAAGAAGAGGAATAGGCAAGAAAGCAAGCCTTCTCCATCCACAAGGCGAACGGGCGCCGGCAATGCTGCCAGCGCCCGTTTTCGTCTGCAGGGATCGCATCCCAGACTCCCGCAAACGCAGCGAACCCGCCTTACGGCGGGTTCGCATGTGAATCCGATCTTCAGTTGGGAATTCGGCAACCTCCTACGGATTGCACCTCTGGCACGGGGAATAGCCCATGGCGATGACCTCGTCCCTGCTCCCGTTGAAATACTCTTTGTTCTTGTCGCTCATGCGATCGACCGAGCTGCATTCGGGAACATGGAATTTCTTGGAATTGGTATTGAGCACATACGATGCCGCTACCGCATCTCCCGAGGACGCAGGCTCCGCGGAATCCGTTGCTGCCGCCGCGGCCGCACCTGCCGCAGCCGCGCTGCTGCCGGAATCGTCCGAAGCCCCACCGGAGCCCTTGGTGCCGTCAGCCCAGTTCTCACCCGAAGCATAATCGATGGCCACACCGGGTTCCACGTTGTAGCAATAGATGCAGAACGAGATGCCCGCACCATCATCTTCCATGGAGCGCGCCTCCATCACCACACCGCGGGCGACCAGCTCGTTGCCCTCGAACAGGGGCGTCACACGGTAGAGCACATGGTTGCCGGTGCCCTTCACATACTGGGCGACCTTCGATTCGAAAGGTTCCATGCCATCCACGTTCATGGATCGGGTGCCGGTGATAAGGTTGCGCACGTTGGCGTTTTCCGCGGTCAGCTGATACCCCAGCAGGTGGCAGCGGTTGTAGACGTACTTGCCGTCAACCCAATCATATTTGTGCATGCACCAGCCGGAAGGCTTCACCGAACCGATAGAACCGCGTTTTTCGGTGGGCATGGTCTCCTGCCCCACAAGCGCTGCGCACTCGCCGCAACGGCCCAGACCATCCAGGGGCGCATAGCTCTCGAAGGATTCGTACGGATAATCATCCGGATCGAAATACGGCTGGTTGCCGTTCAGCTCCACATACGGAGAGCCGGAATACTCGGGAATCTGATCGAGCGTGACGAAATCGCCGGACGCCACCGCAGTGCCCTTTTCGGATTTCTCCGCGGTATCCTTGCCATCTGCCTTGGAGGCCGCCTGTTTACCCGATCCGGAATCCTTTTCCTGCGCATCCGCCGCCTTCTGATCGACAGCCTTCGCACCGCCCGAACCCGACGAAGCCTCTTCCGCGTAGGCCGTTTCCTGGAACAACCCTGCAAGGCTGCTTTCGGGAGCGACCGCGAAGGTGAGCGCGCATACGCAAATCGCCGCCATTACGGCAGCGGCGACCCCGCCCGGCATGGAAAGCCTGGAACGCTTTTCCTCGTTTTTCATATGAATCATCTCCGGTGTTAGCTTTCTGTAAGCTTGCTGAAGACACGATACCCCATCGGCACGCAAAAGCGCTACCGAAAGGGTTTTCAATATCGCGCATGAACAATGCCGATGGCTTCGCCTGAATCACGTTCCGACAACACGGGCAGCCTCACCCAGCCCAACCGGGGAGCCGGACGCCGCCGACAACCCTAGCCGCGATACTCTGCGCGCACCAGGTATTCGATATTCCCGCTGCGCTTGCCCACGATGGAGGATTCCACCGTATCGGTCACGCAGAAGCCCACCTGGGTCAGGGCGTCCTGAACCTCGCGCACGGTACGCGCACGAACTTCAGGGTCGACCACCAAACCGCCTTCGGTTTCGTCGTGGTTGCTTTCGAACTGCGGCTTCACCAGGCCGATGAACACGCTTCCCGGCGCGCACAGGCGCGCGAACACGCCCGCCAGCTGCGCCAAGCCGATGAAGCTCAAATCGGCCACCAGGATATCGAAAGGAGCCCCCAGGCTTTCGGGGCTCGCGGTCTTGATGTTGGTACGCTCGAACACGCTCACGCGTGAATCGGTGCGCACCTCCCAGGCAAGCTGCCCGTAATTCACATCAACGCACGCCACGCTTGCGGCGCCGCGCTGCAGCAGGCAGTCCGAAAACCCGCCCGTGGAAGATCCGATGTCGATGCAGCTCTTCCCTTCCACGCACTGACCGAAGGCGTCTAAAGCGCCCGCAAGCTTGAAGCCGCCGCGGGAAACATACTGGCGCCTTCCCTTCGCCTGGATGGCGGCATCGGGGTCGACCTTCATCGCAGCGCTGGTGGCATATTCGTCCCCCACCTTCACCTCGCGGGCCAGAACGGCACGCAGGGCCGCCTGGACGTCCGGATAGATACCTCGCTCCACCAGCAGCTGGTCCAAGCGCAGCTTCTTGCTCGCCATATCCGCCCCCTACGCTTCCACCTGGGGCGCCTGACCGGTCTCCAAGATACGCAGGAAATCCTCTTCCTCCAGCACGGGAACGCCCAACGATTCCGCCTTCGTGCGCTTCGAGCCCGCCTTCACGCCGGCGATTACGAAGCTGGTCTTCTTCGACACGCTTCCCGACACCTTCGCCCCCATGGCCTTCAGGCGCGCACCCGCCTCGTCACGGCTCATGCCGGATTGCTCCAAGGTGCCGGTAAGCACGAAGGTGAGCCCTTCCAAGGTCTGCTCTCCAAAATCTGCGGGCGCCTGGGATTCCATCGACACGCCATGCCTTTCCAAACGCTCGATAACCGCGGCGTTGTCGGGCACGCGCAGGAAGGTATGGATGCTGCGGGCGACGATCGCGCCGATGCCGTCAACAGCCGCCAGGTCCTCCTCGCTCGCCTGGCGCAGAAGCTCCATGGATGGGAAGGCGGCCGCCAGGGCCTCGCCCGTGGTCTTGCCCACATGGCGGATGCCCAGGCCGAAGATGACGCGCGCGAAACCGCGGTCCTTGCTCGCCTGGATTTCGGCAACCACCTTCTTGGCCACCACGTGGCCCAAACGCACGCGCTGGCCGTCCTTCATATGGCGGTTGAGCTCGGTCAGCGCGAGCTCGTCCTCGTCGAGGCTGTAATAGTCCGCGACATCGGTCAGGCGGCCCGACTCGACCAGGCGGGAAACCAATTCCTCGCCCATGCCCTCGATGTCCATAGCGCCGCGGCTCGCCCAATGGATGAGCCTTTCCTTCGCCTGCGCGGGGCAGTCGATGGAAACGCAGCGGAGTGCAGCCTCCCCCGCCTCGCGCACGACAGGGCTTCCGCAGCTGGGGCAGGTTTCGGGCATGGCCCACTCGACAGCGCCTTCGGGGCGAAGCGCCGGAACGTGGCCCAGGATTTCGGGGATGACGTCGCCCGCTTTGCGCACAATCACGGTATCGCCCACGCGCACGTCCTTGCGGCGGACTTCGTCTTCGTTATGCAGGGTCGCGCGCGCCACGGTGGACCCGGCCACACGCACGGGGTCAAGCTCCGCAACGGGAGTGAGCACCCCGGTACGCCCCACCTGCACGGTGATATCGCGCAAGAGCGTGGTGCGCTCTTCGGGCGGGAACTTGTAGGCGATGGCCCATCGGGGAGCGCGGGCGGTGAAGCCCATCCGGTCCTGGATGGCGAAATCGTTCACCTTCACCACCACGCCGTCGATTTCGTAGGGAAGGCTATCGCGCTTTTCCAGCGCCTCCTCGCAGAAGGCGCGCACTTCCTCGGCACTGCTGCACAGGCGCACGTCGGGGTTCACATGGAAACCCGCACGACGCAGCCACTCAAGCAGCTGGTACTGCCCTTCCAGCTGAAGCGACGCATTGGATGCCGCGGCGTAGATGAAGGAGGAAAGCCCGCGCCGGGCCGTCACACCGGCATCCTTCTGGCGCAAGCTGCCGGCAGCCGCATTGCGCGGATTGGCGAATACCGCCTTGCCGTTCTCCTCAGCCTGCGCATTGAGCTTCTCGAAGCTCGCCTTGGGCATATACACCTCGCCGCGCAGTTCGATGGGCTGGGCAGGATCGGCGATGGCATCTTCGGCATCATCGCGCAAGCGCAGGGGCACATCCATGATGGTGCGGATGTTCGCCGTCACGTCCTCTCCCGTGGTTCCGTCACCACGGGTCGCCGCATGGTCCAGCCTGCCCTGGTTGTAGGTGAGCGCGATACCGCTGCCGTCGATCTTGAGCTCGCAGCACAAGGGGACCACGCCGCCAACCGCCTCGAAGGTGCGCTGCATCCAGGCATCCAGCTCTTCCAGGTCCATGGCATCGTCGAGCGAGTACATGCGCGCCGCATGCTTGATGGGGGCGAACTGCTCTCCCACATAGCCGCCCACGCGCTGGGTAGGCGACGAGGGGTCGTAGTATTCGGGATGGCGCGCCTCCAGCTCGCGCAGCTGGCGCATGAGCGAGTCGAAGGCGGCGTCGGATATGCTGGGGTTGTCCTGCGCGTAATACAGGTAGCTGTGATGCTCGATTTCCCTGCGCAGGGATTCGATGACCGCTTTCGGATCGCTTGCAGTCTGGGCCATCTGGACCTCGTCGAACAATCCCAGCTGGCCTTCGCCCATTTCCATCGATGCCATGTATCCCCCTTATCGCTTTCCGTTCGACGCGGCCGCATCGCGGGCGGCAGCACGTTCCGCCACTTCCTTCAAGTGGAAGACCGCATCCGGCAGGTAGCGGATGATCTCTTCCGCGCACACGGAGATGGTGGAGTAATCCTGTGCGGCGAAGATGCCGGAATAGGCATGCATGGTGGTGCCCAGCACGCAGGATTCCACCGGCCCCAGGCCCTGCGCCAGAAGCGCGCCGATAATGCCCGCCAGGACGTCCCCGGTACCCGCCTTTGCAAGCGCCGGCGTTCCCTTGTCCATGCAGTACAAACCATCGCCGTCGGTGATGTAGGTCTTGGGCCCCTTCAGCACGGTGATGGTGCCGTAGGCCTGCGAGAGCATGAGCGCCAAATCCTCCGGGTCGCCGGTAGGGATGTTGAACACGCGGGCGAGCGCATTCGCCTCGCCGCCGTGAGGGGTGATGATGGTGGAATAGCCCGCATGGTAGCGGTCCTCGCACAGGCTGCGGAACCTACGGCCCGAAAGCAGCCTCAGGGCGGTTCCGTCTACCAGGACCGGCGCCTGGGCGTGGCGCAGCAGGGCACGTGTGATGTTCGATGCATAGGGGTTGCCCGGATCGAAGCCGCAACCCACCACGAAGGCACAGGGATGATGGTCCGAAGACACCTTCAGGTCGTGTTCGTTGAAGGAAGTCCACGGACGCACCACCAACGACGGGTGGTACATCTGCAGCTGCGACACGATGGAGTCTTCTGTGAAGACCTCGGTGTAACCCGCCCCGGCACGCTGGCTCGCAAGGGACGAGAGCGCCGCGGCACCGGGATAGGTGCTGCTGCCCACGATAAGCGTCAGCTTCCCGCGCGTGTATTTATTCGCATCCTCGGCCGGGAACGGCAGAAGGCTTGCGATATATTCATCGGTGTATTTCTTCATTTCCTGCTCGCTTCCTCATCCCGGGGTCCGGACGCCTTCCCCGTGGGAAGGTCGTCTAAGATGCCCCGTACCTCCTTGAAGCTCTGGGATAATTCCCGGGCGGGGCTTTTCGGCTTTTCCGCCTGAGGGACGGAATCAGCCGTTATCGCCATGGCGCAGGCCACTGCTTCCGTATGCGTGAACGAAAGCGAGACCGCCACCTCCAGGATACCAAGGCTTTTCGCCAATCGCCGGGCTTTACCATGCAGGCGCACGCTCGGACGGCTTCCCGGCACGCGGACGATCTCCACTTCCGACAAGGGGATACCGGCGAAGGCATGCTCCCCCATCGCCTTGAGCACGGCCTGCTTCGCCGCAAAGCGGGTGGCGAAATGCACTGCCGGATTGGCCGTTTTGGCGCAGTACGCGCGCTCGTCTTCGGTGAACACGCGCAGCGCAAAACGCGGGGTGCGCCCCAGCACCCGCTCCATCCGGCATATCTCCACTATATCAAGCCCAAGACCCGCCCCGTCTTCGGCGGACGCGGAATCCGCAGAAGGGGGGCGGGTCTGCAGGAAGCGCTTTTCGGAAGGCGCGTTATTCAACAGTCACCGACTTAGCCAGGTTGCGGGGCTGATCGACGTCGCAGCCGCGCAAGACCGCTATCTCGCGGGCGAACAGCTGCAACGGCACGCTCGCGGTGATGGGGCTGAAGGCATCGCGGACCTTGGGGATATAGATCACGTGGTCGGCATGCTTGGCAATCTCCTGGTCGCCTTCGGTGGCGATGGCCACCACCATGGCGCCGCGCGCCTTGCTTTCCTGGATGTTGGAAATCACCTTGTCGTACACAGGCGACTGGGTTGCGACCACGATGACAGGGAAGCCCTCGTCAAGAAGTGCGATGGGGCCATGCTTCATCTCGCCCGCCGCATAGGCTTCGGCGTGCAGGTAGCTGATCTCCTTCAGCTTGAGGGCACCTTCGTAGCAGATGGCGCTTCCCACTCCGCGGCCGATGAACAGCGCGCTCGCCGCATCCTTGCAGGCGCGGGCGGCTTCTTCCACGGCGGTGGTATCGGAAAGGATTTCCTCGATCTGCTCGGCGGTGTCCGCAAGCTCGCTGTAGAGCAGGCGGATCTGCCCCAAGGTGAGCTTGCCCTTGCTCTGCGCCAGCAGCATGGCCAGAAGCGTGAGGCTCACCACCTGCCCCAGGAAGGACTTGGTGGAGGCGACGGCGATTTCCTTATTCGCCTTGGTGTAGATGACGCCGTCGCTTTCGCGGGCGACGGGGCTGCCCACCACGTTGGTGATGCCGAAGACCTTGGCGCCCTTGATGCGCGCATCGCGGATAGCAGCCAGGGTGTCGGCGGTCTCGCCGGACTGGGACACCGCAACCACCAGGGTGGAAGGGGTGACGATGGGATTGCGGTAACGGAATTCGCTTGCAACCTCGACTTCGGTGGGGATGCGCGCCCACATCTCGATCAGGTGCTTGGCGATGAGGCCGGCATGATAGCTGGTACCGCAGGCGATCACATATACGCGGTCGATCAGGTTCAATTCCTCGAGGGAAAGCCCCAACTCGTCGATGACCAGCGACCCACCGGAAAGACGGCCCGCCAAGGTATCCCTGACAACGCGGGGCTGCTCGTGGATTTCCTTCAGCATGAAGTCGGGGTAGCCGCCCTTTTCGGCAACGTCGATGTCCCAATCCACATGCATGATGGGAGGCTCGATGGCATTGCCCGCAGCATCGAAGTAGCTGATGCCTTCGGGGGTCATGTCGGCAAACTGGCCGTCTTCCAGAACGGCGACGTCGCGCGATGCCTCGATGACCGCGATGATATCGGATGCCACATAGGCGCCCTCTTCGCCATATGCCAAGACGATGGGGGAATCCTTGCGGGTGACCACGATTCGGCCGGGTTCCTGCGCGCATACCGCAGCGATGCCGTAGGCGCCCACGATCCTGCCCACCGCGTGGCGCAGGGCCTTCATCAGATCGCCCTTGCACGCATCGCCCTCGCGGCCGTCGTAGGCCTCTTCGATAAGGTGGGCGACCACTTCGGTGTCGGTCTGGCTGGTGAACACATGACCGCGGGATAGCAGTTCCTCGCGCAGTTCGGCGAAGTTCTCGATGATGCCGTTATGCACGATGGCGATATCGCCCTGGCAGGAGCTGTGGGGATGCGCATTCGCCTCGCTGGGAGCGCCATGGGTGGCCCAACGGGTATGGCCGATGCCGCAGGTGCTGCTATCGTCAAAGGAAGAGAGAGCCTCTTCCAGCTCTGCCACCTTGCCCACGCGATGGACCAGGGTCAGGCCGCCATCCTGCTGCATCGCAACGCCCGCCGAGTCATAGCCGCGGTATTCCAGGCGCTTCAGACCCTCGATCAAGCGGGGCTTGACGGGATTTGCGCCGGTATAGCCTACGATTCCGCACATAGGGAAACCTTTCGGTTGAACGCCAATCGGCGTGAAACTACACATTGTCGGGTCGAAACCCGCATTCGGTATTCTAAAGGATAGCCCACCGTCCCCGAAGCAGGGCACGTAAGCAACAAAAAAAGCAGGCCAGCCCCCGCATTGGGGACCGGCCTGCCGGATGATCCTAAGGCGATTGCCCGATACCGCACCCGGGCCTTCGCTGATACCAGGTGATTTAGGCGTTTTCCTTTTCGGCCTGGTACTGGGCGATGATCTTCTGGGCGACCTGGGCGGGTACTTCCTCGTAACCATCGACGGAGATGCTGTAGGAACCGGCGCCACGGCTGATGGAGCGCAGGTCCTTGGTGTAGGTGACCACTTCGGCATAGGGGACGCGGACCAGGATGACGGTGAAGCCGGCATCGTCGGAGTCGGTGCCCACGATGCGTCCGCGACGGGTTGCGATGTCGCTCATGACGGCGCCTGCGTACTCTTCGGGAACCGCGATCGCCATGTTGGCCATGGGCTCCAGAAGCACGGCACCCGCTTTCTCGCATGCTGCGCGGAAGCCGATACGTGCCGCGGTGCGGAACGCCATTTCGTTGGAGTCGACAGGATGATAGGAACCGTCATAGACGGCGACCTTCATATCCATCATGGGATAGCCTGCCAGGAAGCCTTCCTTCATGGTTTCCTGAACGCCCTTGTCGACTGCGGGAATGAGGTTGCGCGGGATCTTGCCGCCGACGACTTCATCCAAGAACTCGTAGCCGGCATAGGGGTTGGGCTCCAGACGCAGCCAGCAATCGCCGAACTGGCCGGAACCGCCGGTCTGCTTCTTGTGACGGCCCTGTGCCTGGGCGGTCTTGCGGATGGTCTCGCGATAGGGGATGCGCAGGGGGACCAGCTTCACATCGATGCCGACCTGGGCCTTCAGACGCTGGAGCAGAGTGTCCACGGCGCCTTCGCCCAAGGTGCTGACCACGGTCTGGTGGGTTTCCTCATCGCGGCGGACCTGGATGGTGGGATCCGCTTCTGCGGCACGGGCCAGGAAGGTGCCCAGCTTGTCTTCCTCGTTGCGGTTGCATGCCTCGATGGCAACGGGATACTGCGAGGGGGGCATGGGCAGCGGGTCGATGGCGATCTCGCCCTTCAAGGACAGGGTGTCGCCGGTGCGTGCATCGGAGAGCTTGGGAACGACGATGATGTCACCGGCGCGGGCGCTCTTCACGTCTTCGGTTTCCTTGCCCATCATCAGGTACAGGTGCGCCAGGCGGTCCTTCTTGCCGGTACGGGCGTTGATAACCTCCATGCCGGGCTCGAGCACGCCGGTGATGACCTTCAGGAAGCTCAGGCGGCCCACATAGGGGTCGGACAGGGTCTTGAACACGAACGCGGAGGGTTCGCCGTCTTCGTGGACCAGGGTGGTCTCGCCATTGGTGAGGCGGAATTCGCCATGTGCCTGGGGAGAGGGGAAGTAGGTGCAGATGTCTTCCATCAGGCCCTGGATGCCCTGCTCGACCAGGGTGGAGCCCACGAATACGGGGATGAACAGCTCCTGGGCGATCGCCTTCCAGAGCAGGCCCTCCAGCTCTTCCTGGGTCAGCTGCTCTTCGCCGTCCAGGTACTTCATCATCAGCTCGTCGTCGGCTTCGGCGACTAGGTCGCACAGCTTATCGCGGGCGATCTGGGCCTCTTCGGCGTACTTTTCGGGGATTTCCTCGATGCGCTCGCCGTCTTCGCTGAAGTAGCGCGCCTTCATGCGCAGCACGTCGATGACGCCCTTGAATTCCTCGGCCTCGCCGATGGGGATGGTCACCGCGCCCAGGCGGCTGCCGAAGCGTGCGTGCAGGGTTGCAAGCGCGACGTTCCAGTCGGCGTTCTCGCGGTCGATATGGTTGACGAAAACGGAGCGGGAAAGACGCATGGTCTCCGCTTCACGCCAGAGCTTGGTGGTCATGACCTGGGGACCGGTCACCGCGTCGACCACGAACATGGCCATTTCGGCAGCCTGCATGGTCGCCATGGTGTCGCCCAGGAAGTCCGCCTGACCGGAAGTGTCCAGCAGGTTGATCTTGAAGTCCTTGTAGGGAATGGGTGCGATGGAGGTGCTGAGCGTGAACTTGCGTCGGATTTCCTCTGCATCGTAGTCCAGATAGGACTTTCCGTCATGAGTGGTGCCCATACGAGGGGTCTTGCCGGAAACGTGAAGCATTGCTTCTGCGAGCGAGGTCTTGCCCGCTCCGTCTTGGCCTACCAGGACCACGTTCCTCACTTGCAGGGTTGCAGGAGCCGCCATAGTATCCACCAACTTTCGAGTTAAGGCCCCCGTTGGCTAGACGGGGGCTGTGGCTAAAGATTTCTGTATTTTACTCCATCCCAACGGAAAAAACGCAAAACGATAATGCGAACCTGCCCCAGAGCTGCGCTTTCGCCATTCCCCGAGGAAGCTCCGCCCAAAAAAGCAGGGCCGGAAGCTTGGAAAGCCTCCGGCCCTGGCGGGTCGTTTCGATTTCGGTTGGCAGAACGGCCCTGTTTGGAAGGGCACGTACCCGCTTTGGCGGATTAGTCCTCGTATTCCACCTTGGTGTTGTCCAGCAGCCACTGGGTTGCGCGCATGCGCTGGGCGGTCTCGTTGACGGTGAACATGAAGCCGTTGTTCTTGAAGGACTCGGTTGCCTGCTTCTCGATGCCGGGGGCGATGACTCCCATTGCCTGCTCGATGTCCTCGTCGGTCAGCTCCATGCCCTCGTGGCGGAAGATGGCGTCCAACACCGCGCCCTGACGCAGGTTTGCCACCGCCTGCTTGCGGGCGTCGTCGCGCATGGCGTCGATGGTGATCTTACGCTGCACCACGTAGTCCTGCAGGGTCAGGCCCTGCTGGGCAAGCTGGTTCACAAGCTCGCCGACCATGTTGTCGGTGACCGCCTCGATGGTCTCATCCAGGATGGGGGCGGTCAGGCGCTCGGCGAACTGCACGGTCGCCTTGGCGACGACGAGCCTTTCCAGCTCCTGCTGCTTATGCTTCATGCCCGCCTCGCGCAGGGACTCCCTCAGCTGCGCCACGCTGTTGCAGCCGTTCACGTTCTTCTGGACCCACCTGTCGTCGATGATGGCAGGTACCTTCTTGGGCTTGCCGGTGATGATATCGGGCTGGGTCACCGCACCCAGGGCGGCCATCGCATCGATGCGCTGGTCGATTTCCTCTTCGGTGACGGTGGGGTGGGAAACCGTCACGGTCACGGGGGTGTAGTCGCTCAGCTCGATTTCGGGCTTGGGATGGATTTCGATGCCGAAGCTGACGGAACCGTCCTCATTGCGCTCGGAGCCCACGATCGCGGGATTGCACACCGGGGAGAAACCGGACTGCTCCACGGCGCGGGGCATCAGGTAGCTGACGGCGCAGTCCAGCTTCACGCGGTTGAGCTCTTCGTCGGAATCGTCGTCTGCCAGGGTCTTCAGCGCCACGTCGTAGTCGGTCTTCTCGGAAATGCGCAGGCCCATGGCGGCCAGGAAAGGCGGAAGGCCCTTCTTGAGCGCCTCTTCGAACTCCTCGGAGCTGATCTGGACGTTGACGCGGACCTTGCCCGCGCTCTGCTCGGCGGCTTCTACCTTCATATACGTTCCCTTTCGATCAGGGCGGCTTCGCCCGTGGTTTCAACTATTCCAACGTGCAAGTATAGCGCAGCACCGGGAAACGGGGGCAAAACGCGCCGAAGCAGGCATTCCGTTGCCCGCCTGAAAGGGCCGCGTAAAGGACCCCGCACGCCCGTGTGCTACCATTTCGGCCGTTAGGAAACGAGAGACGCACATTCCGGCTGGCTTCCGGAACGCGAGAGAGAGGGACGAAATGGCACAACCCCAAGAACTCACCGAAGAGGAAAAGCAGATGCTCCAGGGCGGATGCCATGGCGCAAGCGCACTGCCTCCCCGCCTGACGCCCAACGAGGGATCTTCCGTCAAGCACGTCATCGGCGTGGTTTCCGGCAAGGGCGGCGTAGGCAAATCCC
Organism: Coriobacteriaceae bacterium; assembly: GCA_004555335.1. Classification (GTDB taxonomy): domain Bacteria; phylum Actinomycetota; class Coriobacteriia; order Coriobacteriales; family Eggerthellaceae; genus W1P20-047. The sequence goes on from SFII01000004.1 coordinate 13,801, forward strand.
TGGTCACTTCCCTGCTCGCCGCAGAGATGCAGCGACGCGGCTACAAGGTCGCCATCTTGGATGCCGACGTCACCGGACCCTCCATCCCCCGCGCATTCGGCGTTGCCGCAGGCGTCGAAGGGGACGGCCTGGGTATCTTCCCTGCCCAGACCGAAAGCGGCATCAAGATCATGAGTACCAACCTGATGCTGCCCGAAGACGACGCACCCGTCGCCTGGCGCGGACCCGTGGTCTCCAACGCGGTCAAGCAGTTCTTCAACGAAGTGCACTGGGGCGATATCGACTACATGTTCGTGGACATGCCCCCGGGAACGTCCGACGTTGCCCTGACCGTGTTCCAGAGCCTGCCCATCGACGGCATCGTCACGGTCTCGGCGCCGCAGGAACTGGTCGCGATGATCGTGGGCAAGGCGGTGAACCTGGCAAACCGCATGGACGTGAAGGTCATGGCGCTGGTGGAGAACATGGCCTACTTCACCTGCCCCGACTGCAATAAGAGGCATTTCATCTTCGGCGAGCCCCAGGGCGCCGAAGTGGCGAAGCGCTACGGCATCCCCGCCTACGCCACGCTGCCCATGGACCCCTCCTTCGCAGCGCTCTGCGACGCGGGCAAAGTCGAGCAGTACCTGGTCTCCGAAGCGCTCGATCCGGTTATCGCCCAGATCCTGGAAGCCTAACCGTGGGCGTTTGGGAAGAAGAAGGCGCGCCCGGCGGCGATGCCGAACGGGAAGAACGGTGGGCGCAGGCCGCCAAGCGCGCCGCCGCCCTGCGCGGGAAGCGCACGAAGGGCAAAATGCAACCCGTCCGCTCCATCAACGAAGATGACGACGGCTACGACCCCTATTCGGATTTCCACGACAAGCGCGTGGAAGAGCCCTTCTTCCAAAAGGACCCCTGGATGTAGCAAACGCCCCGAACCTGACAGGCTCGGGGCGCTCTCATTCTGAACGAAGATAAGGGGAAACCGTAATGGCCGCCTTGAAACGGCACCCCGGCAAGCAACACCAGGCAGGCAGCCGCCTTGGGGCGGCGCCCTGGCAAGCGGCACCGGGCTATGGCCCGCACCGGACCGCCCTCGGCCTTTCCCGCTTTGCAAGCAGGTCCCTATCGGGTACCCGTATCCCTCGCCCCCTCGCAGTCGCGTCCGATGAAACGATAGCCCACGCCTACCTCGGTCGCGATGAAGCGGGGTGCCGCCGGGCTGTCCTTGAGCTTCCTGCGGAGCGATGCCATGATCACCCGCAAGGTGCGGAAACCATCACTCGTAGGATGGCTCCATACCCTCTCCTGGATGAAGCGGTGGGTAAGCGCCTTGCCGGGATTCTGCATCATCACTTCCAGCAATCGGAATTCATAGGGCGTCAGGTGAACGGGGCTTCCATCCAACAGGACCGAATGGGCATCGCAGTCCACTTCCAAACCGCCTATCCGGTAATGCTGCCGCACCCCCGCATCGACGAGCTCGGGGGCATTATGCCGCAGGGCCACGCGGATGCGCGCGAGCAATTCGGCGATGCTGAAGGGTTTCACCACATAATCGTCGGCCCCGGCATCGAGGGCGCGCACCTTCTGGAAGTCGGTCGACCTGGCGGTCACCACGATGATGGGGACCTTGCTCCGCTTCCTGATCGCAGCGAGCACATCCATGCCGTCTTCGTCGGGCAGGCCCAGGTCCAAAAGCACAAGGGAAGGCAAGTTCGCCTCGAAAAGGGACAAGGCAACAGCACCCGTACGGGCCTCGGAAACCCTGTAGCCCTCCGAGCGCAGCGAAATCCTCAGGAAGCGCCTGATACCGTCGTCATCTTCGACGATCAGGATCTCGTGTGCCATTCGGACGCCCCTTCCTGTCCCCCGGTCTGCACATCAACGCTCGATGCGACATGCGCCTCGGGAAGGAAGAACTCGAAAGTCGCCCCTCCCGAATCGTTGTTGAATGCCCGAATAGTACCATCATGCGCTTCCACAATGGCCTTGCAAACACTCAAACCCAGGCCGATTCCCTTATTGCGCCTATCGAGGGGCTTCCCGGAAACGAAACGGTCGAAGACGCTGTCCAGCATGTCCGGTGCGATGCCGCCCCCGTTGTCGGAAACCCTGAATGCCATGCAATTCCCCTCGCGTTCCGCCTCGACGGTGATGAGGGATGAGGGTTCCGAATGCCTGATGGCGTTCTCGATCAGGTTCACCAGAACCTGGCGGATCAAACGTCCGTCCATTTCCACCAGCACCACATCGTCCGGCTGGGACACCTCGATGCTGTGGTTGCCGATATGCGAGATCACACGCGTCACCGCATCGCTGATCACGTCGTCGACCACTTCGGGCTGGAAATGCAGGGGGACCTCGTCGTCCTGCACGCGCGTCATGCCCAGCAGATTGTCGATCATGCCCGCAAGCCAGCGGGCGTCCCCCGAAATGGCGGATAGCAGCACCTTGCGCTCTTCGGGACTGATGCTGTCGAAGCTCCGCTCGAGCAATTCGGCATTGCCCTGGATGCTCACCAGAGGGGTGCGCAGGTCATGGGAAACGCCCTGGAACAAGGTGGTCTTGAAGCGCTCGCGCTCGATGCGCAAGGCATCCTCGCGTGCATGCTCCTCGAGCTCGTTGCGCTCGACGGCGATGACCGTCTGGGTAATGACCGAATCCACCAAGGTCAGGGCCTCTTCGTCAAGCTCCCCTTCGGCCATGTCCACCGAAACCACGCCATAGACCCTGGTCTTCGCCGAAAGGGGGATGTAGAGGCTCGTGCAGCCCGCATACCCGGACACACCGGCACCGGTACGGCAACCCTGCTCATAGCAATCCCGCGCGGCAAGAGCCTCCTTCCCTTCCCTGCCATCCGGATCGGGCTTTCCCAGATCGATTTCCACAACCCTGCCGAGAGCGCGCCCCAGGGCGATGGAGACGAACTCGCAGGCGCCTTCCGCGGAAATGCTGTCGATCAGGCCGGAGCTGATGGTGTTCAGGCGCTTGAGGTTGCGCGCGTTCTTCTCCACGATGCTCACCTGCTTGCGCAGGCGGTTCGTCATACTGCCGGAAATCATCGCAACCACCATGAAGATAAGCAGGGCGGCAAGGTCGCTCTGATCGAAGATGGAAAGGTTGAAGTGCGGCGCCGTGAACAGGAGGTCGTAAGCCAACAGGTACATCACACCCAGGGCAAAGCCCCACCAGGAGGAATCGGTCTCCACCGACGCGATCATGATGCCCATGATGAAGAACAGGAAGCTCACTTCCGATTCCAAACCCAGCACGGTGAAGCTGAGGGATGCCGCCGATCCTGCAAGGAGCAGCAGAAGGGTCACGCCCAGATTCCTAATGGGCTTTTCGTACGAAGCCATTTTTTCCCACACTCCTTTTCACAAGCCTGAGCATCCAGATGAAGCCCAGAAGGATAGGAAGGATTTCCAAACGACCGAACAGCATGGTCACGCATGCGATAAGCAGCACCGCCGAAGGCGAGTCCGCCCCCACGAAGCCCGTCCCGAAACCGGTATTGCCCAAACACGAGGCGGCATCGAAGATCGCATCGCCCACGGATGCGCCGAACAAGGTGAATAGGAAGGCGCAGATGGCGAACAAGGTGAAGTAGATGCCCACGAAGGAATCGATCGCAAGCAGCTCGGAGGCATCGCATTCCGTCCTCCTGCCGAAGCGGTAGATCTCGTTGCTGTGGACACGCCGGCTGTGGTCCAGCTTGTTGCGCACGTGCCAGAGGGCGCCCTTCACGTACATCACGATTCGAAACACCTTGATGCCGCCGGCGGTGGAACCTGCCTCGCCGCCCACGAACATCAGCACGATGAAGATGAACTGGATGGGCGGGCAGAGCAGCACCGAGGTATCGACGGTCTGAAGGCCCGTCGAGGTCATCACCGCGACCACATGGAACAAACCAACCCGCAAGGCCTGCGGGAAGGCGGGGCATTCATCCTCCGCAAGAAGCGATATCGCCGCAAGCAGCGACGAGACTACAATGATGCCGAAGAGCGCGGGCGTTTCCGCATGCTTGAAGAAGGACCTGAACCTGCCCTGGGCCAACATGAAGTTCAGAAGGAAGTTGGTCGCTCCCGCGACCATCAGCACCACGGTGGTAAGCTCCACCGCAAGGTTGTCGTACGAGGCGAGGCTGTCGGACCTCACCGCAAAGCCGCCCGTAGACACTGCGGAAACCGCGATGTTCATAGCATCGAAGGCGGGCATCCCCTCGATTACATAGGCAAGCGACCCCACGAAGATCACGCCGGTGTACAGGATCAGGATCGCACGGGCGGAGCGGGCCGACCCCGCAAGCAGGCGATCGGCATGCCCTTCGGCATTGTACAGGCCCAATCCGCAGGAGTCGCTGATCACGCTGGTCATGACCAGGATCAAGCCCACGCCACCCAGGTAATGCATCAGGCTGCGGTGCAGCAGCACCACCTTCGGACAGCAGTCGGCATCGATAACCGTGAAGCCCGTCGTGGTGAGCCCGCTCGTCGCCTCGAACAGCGCATGGACAGGACTCAGCAAGCCGGACGTCATCAAGGGCAGCGCATTGACCAAAATGGCAAGCACCCACACCAGCACGATGACGCTTCCCGATTCCTTGCGGTTCAGCGAAGGGGCGCCGTCGCGGTTGCTGTGGAAATACACCAGATAGCCCGCAAGCGTCACGGTCACGCTGGGGAGCGCGTAGCTGGGGCACAGATCCATTTCGCCGGGATAGACGAACAGCATCGCAAGGGGCACGAGCAGGACGAAGCCCACGAAGATCAGCGCCACGCCGATATACCAGATAACAGACAAGAAGCTGCTACGCAGGGAATCAGACATGGAAGACCGCGTTCCCTTCGATATCCGGGCCGTCCTCGATCAGCTTCGACATGATATAGGTGGCGCTGATGACGGTCGAAACGCCCAGCTTCTTGAAGATGGGGACGTTGCGCGGATTATAGGCCGTGCAGATCTGACGGCGCACGTTGAAGTAGTAGCGTGCCATCTGGCAGATGACCAGGTTGTCGGCATCGACGTCGCTCAGCGCGATGATGATGTCGAAGCCCTCGATGTCGGCATCGTCCAAAACGAAGCGCTTGGTGGCATCGCCGCAGATGACAGGCACGTCATGACGAGAAGCGAAACGCTCGCACCACCTGCGGTCGGCGTTGATGACGACCACTTCGTTGCCCGCCTCCAAAAGGGATTCGACCAGGTAATCGGTTCGGGAGCGCCCTCCCGCAATGGCAACACGCATCCAAACCCCCTCTACGAAATCCTTGCCGCACGGCAGAATTCTGCAAGGCAGATGGCGTGGGGGCAGATGGGCTCGACCGTGCTCTCGTCAAGCAGGCCGATCAGGTCCTCGTCCTCTATGCGGGCAAAGACCCTTTCCGTTCCGTACACCTCGCGGGCGATGCGCCCGACGAAGTAATTGATCGAATCCTCGCCCGTGCATGCGGCGAGCAGGCACGCCTCGCGCACCCCATGCTCTTCCAGTACCGTCACGTCGGAGCCGTCGCCTAGCACCATTTCCCCGCCGAAGCGGGAAGCGAAGCCATTGAAGGCCGACGCGTCCTTGTCGATGGCGGTAACGGAATAACCCACCGATGACAGCTTTTCGGCAACTGCGGATCCGAAATCGCCGCAACCGACAACCACCGCGCGCCGTATCCGGAACAAACCCATTTCCACCTCCGTTCTTCGTAAACGGACTAATTATAGAAATGGCCGTATAAAGATTGCCTTAATATCAGATAACGTAATCGCCGAGCCTTACGGGGCTCCTTCGAATAGAACCGGGTGTCTGCACCCCCGCACTGAAGCACCCGCTCCAAGCCTGCCGGCCCGGGGCGGGTACCTTGATTCGATAGCGAATGCGGTTCCATCCTGGCAGCAGGGCCGCCTACAGCCTCTTTCGCGAAGTTGCTAATCCAAGTCACGTTTCGCCTGCTGCCAGAGCTCTTCCAGGCCGTCGATTCCGAAGTCGTCCAGGTCCTTGCCCTGCTCGTACGCAGCGCGCTCCATGGCCTCCCAACGGCGGCGGAACTTGGCGCACGCGCGGCGCAGGCAGCTTTCCGCATCCAGATGCTCCTTGCGTGCCACGTTGACCAGGGAAAACAGGATGTCGCCGAATTCCATCTCCGCCTCTTCGCTGCGCGGGGGCGCGGCCTTGAACTCCTGAACCTCTTCGGCGACCTTGTCCCAGACATCATCGACGGTTTCCCATTCGAAACCCTTCGACACCGCCTTGCGGGAGATTTCCTGCGCTTCCATCAGGGCAGGCTGCGCATGGGATACATCTTCCATCAAGCCGCGGGGAGCACACGGGTCCAAACCCGCAGCCGCGCGCTTTTCGGCGCGCTGGGCATCCTTCAGGCGCTTTTCGTGACCCTTGATGAAATCCCAGAGGTCTTCCACCTCGTCGGCACCCTTGGCCTGCGCCTCGTCCAAGCCCAGTGCCGCGAAGGACGCTTCGGCGCCATAGATATGGGGGTGGCGGCGGATGATCTTCTCGCTCACGTCATGCGCGACGTCCTCGATGGTGAACTCCCCCGCATCGGCCGCGATCTGCGCCTGCAGCACCACTTCCAAGAGCACGTCGCCCAATTCTTCGCGCATATGGTCGACATCGCCCTCTTCGATGGCGGCAACCGCCTCGAAGGCTTCTTCCAGCATGTTCTTGGCGATGGACTGATGGGTCTGCTTCAGATCCCAAGGGCAGCCATTCGGCGAGCGCAGGTCTGCGATGATCTGCACGAAACGGTCGAATTCCGGATGGCGGCTCGTCGTTTCGGCGGTGGGAACTGGAAAATAGCGCTGTCCTTCTTCCGGCATGGAAACCTCCTCATAGCAATATCCGTCCCGAAGAACTATACGACAAAGAAAAGACCACCCGCCCCTGAGGGAGCGGGTGGCGCAATGAAACATATCCGGCCAAGGACGCCTCCGGCAGATCCGTGCCTTACGCAATTGTTTTTTGGGGAGAGGAAGGGAGAACGCAATGCCCCAGCCCGCCTACCGCGTCCTTTGCGGATCCGGAATAGGCTTGAAGGCGAGCGTCCTTACGCCCCCTCGTATTCGACTTTGCCGGAACCCTGGGCAAGCCGCTCCTTCGCACGCCTTCCCTTGATCTTCAGGCGCACGTCATGGACGATCATGAAGGCGACCAGGATGAATCCCAGATAGCCGTTCATGCCGTAGAGCACGTTGACCAGCGCGGTGTAAGGCAAGAAGCAGGCGATGATGCAACCGACCACACCGCCGATAACGATGAACATCCTATAGCGGGGGGTTCCCTCTTCGGCAACGCGGCCGATGCCGGTCCACAGAAGCGGCACCGAGGTGGTGTAGATACCGAAGAAGACCACCACCGCGAATACCTGGGCAAGCGCAGGCGAGATATTGCCGGCAAGCACCAAGGCGGGAATGTCGGCTGCAGCGGTCTGATCGATACTGGAAATGAGCGCAACGCATGCCAGGGCCGCAACCGCGAACACGCACACCGCGGAAAGGACCACGCCCAGGTTGATTTCGACGGCACGGTTCTTCGCTCCCAGTTCTGCCAGGAAGGTGGCGAACCACAGGATGACGAAGCCGGCATAGGACGCGCCCGCAGCAAGCGGATTGCCGCCGCCGACCTGGTTCACCTGGTACTTGCCCGCATCGAGCGCGGCAGCCCCTTCCGCAAAACCGGAACCCTGGGTGACGCAGGTCCAGACGGATACCAGCAGGACCAGGGCGATGATGATGGGGCCCACCTTGCTGAGCGCCCCTACGATGCCCTTCAGGCCGAACAGCGCCGTGCCCACCACCACAACGGTCAGGATAATGGCGCCCACTCCGTTGGGAAGGCCCCACTGCTGGGTCACCGTGGAATTGGCCCCACCGCACATGACGATGAAGCAGACGTAGCAGAAGAATGCGGAAAAGTAGTCGTAGAAGGTTCCGACGTACTTGCCGCAATAATGCTTGTAGATGTCGCCACCGCGCTTCAGCTTCAAGCGCGATCCATTCGTGGCGAAAGAGATGTTCGTGTACAGATAGATTACCGCCGCAACCGCGATCACCACCCAGAACAGGGATCCATAAGAGGCCTCGTACTGCATGACCTCCTGCATCGTGGCAAATCCGGCTCCGATGTAAAACGCAATGCATGCACCGCACAGCGCCGCGACGGAAGCGATACTGATCGCCGCCTTCTTCATCCATTCCTCCTTCGAGCACCAAATGAAGGATTCTTCTTTTCTTCCTTCGAACCAATATCGAAAAGATGCGGGGTGCCGGCGAAGGCGGCGAAACCCGCCACCCAAACCCGCAACCATGCCGATAAGAACGCGCGCGAACGCATTCTTATCGGCCGCAGATCCAGGTCAGGGCGCAAGGTCCCTTGCACGCACCGGTCCCCAGGCAAAGGCGGCTGCAGAAAGCCGGATGGCCGCATCCGCCCCGCGGGAGCAAAACGAAGGACCACAACCGGCAGCCGGCCCGAGTGCGGTTTGCCGCAACACCGACGCACCGAAAAGCACGCTTCCCCCAGAGGCAACCCTTGCAACCGGACACTGGCATACCCGGACGAAGAGCCCCGACACGGACACTGGCATACCCGTATCGGTTTCCCCACAGGAAAGCCGAAGCTCATGCCTCCCTTGTATCATCGAAATCGGAAAGGATAAATAGTCAAAATCGGAAACGCCCGAAAAACTTTCCCAACGGTTTCGGGCTAATGGAGAACCGAATCGGACCCGATTCCGCATCGGTTTTGCCTATCCCGGCACGAAAACCCCTTTCGAAAAAAATCCTTCTTTTCGAAAAAATCCCTTGACCCGAACCGAAATGCTGATAATATAGTCGTTGCACTTTTCGGGGCATTAGCTCAGCTGGGAGAGCGCATGACTGGCAGTCATGAGGTCAGGGGTTCGATCCCCCTATGCTCCACCAAATTTCCAAGGCCGGCTTCACAGCCGGCCTTTTTCATGATAAGCACGTGCACGCAATGCTGCCCGACGCGAAAACGGAGGACACTATGAACCTGAACAAAGCGAGCTTCACCGCCGCCTACGGCACCATCGAGCAGGTCCCTACATCCCTCAATCCCGAAATCACCTTCGTAGGCAGGTCCAATGTGGGCAAGTCCTCCATCATGAACAAGATCTTCAACCGCAAGGGCCTGGTGAAGGTATCCTCCACCCCCGGCAAGACCACCACCATCAATTTCTTCAAGGTCCCCGACGGCTCCAAGCAGGTGGACTTCATCGACTTGCCGGGCTATGGATACGCGAAGGTGGGCGGCAACGACCGTTCGCGTTGGAGCAAGCTCATCGAGGGCTACTTCGAGCAGAACCGCTGGTTCGCCCTCACGGTGGTGCTCATCGACATCCGCCACGACGTGAGCAAGCTCGACATCCAGATGGTCGACTACCTGGTGCAGCACGAAATCCCCTTCATCATCGTCTTCACCAAGTCCGACAAGCTGAGCCGCGCCCAGCAGAAGCGCCAGATCCCCAACCTGTGCCGCCAGCTCAGCAATGCCGGCGACGCCTTTGTCATGTCCTGCTCTTCGCTGAAGGGCGACGGCGTGGAGGATCTGCGCCATGTCCTGGCAGACGCCGTCAAGCAGGCACGCGACGCCGGCAACCCCGTCTTCCAGGGGAAGAAGGCTGACGGGGAAAATAACGAATAGGGCCGCCGGTTTACACCAACGGCCCCAGGATGCTCATCGTATCGCCAACCGGATCTAGCCGATTTCCCCCGCGAAGAATCGCTGGGCGATCGTAGCGGCACCCGCCGCATCGCGACTGTAGAAATCCGACCCGATCATCTTGGCGTATTCCTCGTTCAAGACGGCACCGCCGACCATGACGCGGCACTGGGGAGCCTGCTCGCGCAACACTTGGATGGTTTCCTCCATGCCGCGCACCGTGGTGGTCATGAGCGCGGAAAGCCCCACCAAACGGACGTCATGCTCGCGAACCGCCTGGACGACGCGTTCGGGATCGACATCGCGACCCAGGTCGATGACGTCGAAACCGTAGTTCTCCAACAGCATCTTCACGATGTTCTTGCCGATATCGTGGATATCGCCCTTCACCGTCGCGACGATGATGCGCCCCTTCCCCTCGCCTTCGGCAGCGGGTGCGAGCTCCTTCACGATATCGAAGCCCACCTTCACCGCCTCGGCCGAGGCCATGAGCTGGGGAAGGAAGAACTCGCCGCTTTCGAATAGCTCGCCCACCTCGTCCAGGATGGGGATGAAGTAGCCGTTGATCAGATCGAGCGGATCGTGTGTCTGCAGCAAGCGCCTGGTTTCTTCCTCCATCTGCCCTTTGCGGCCGGTCAGCACCAGATGGCGCACCTCGGCCCCGTCTTCGGGCACGCGCGAGACGCTCTCGGGCAGATCGTCATCGTCGTCATCGCCTTCGGTAGCGGGCTGCTTTTCAGCAGGAACGGCCGCCGCCAAGACCGGGACCTTATAGGGATCTTCCCACTGGGCGTAATCGGCGATGAAGCCCGTCGAACCCTCGTCCTGGCCGTTCAGCACGCGGGTGGCGGCGATGACGTCGCGGTAGCGCTCCGACTTGGGGTTGATGATGGGCAGGTCCAAGCCTGCGCCGATAGCACTCGCCAGGAAGGTGGAGTTGAGCAGGTCGCGCTGGGGCAGGCCGAAGCTGATGTTCGAAACGCCCAGCATGGTGCGCACCCCCAGCTCGCGCTTCACGCGGCTGATCGCACGGAGGATTTCCACCACTTGGGACTGGTTGGTCGATGCGGACATCGCCAGGCAGTCGATCACCACGTCCTCGCGGGGAATGCCGTGCTCTTCGGCAGCCTGCACGATGCGGCGCGCAAGCTCGAAACGCTCGTCCGCCGTAGGCGGGATTCCCTGCTCGTCCAGGGTAAGGCCCACCACCGCGCAGCCGTTGCGCTTCACGATGGGAAGGATCGCATCGAGCACCTCGCGCTTGGCGCTCACGGAGTTAACCAGCGCCTTGCCGCTGTAGCGGCGGGTAGCGCGCTCGATAGCCTGCGGATCGCCGGAATCGACCTGCAAGGGCAAGGGGCATACGCCTTGGATCAGATCGACCGCCTGCGCCATCACGGCAGGCTCGTCGATTTCGGGCAGGCCCACGTTCACATCCAGCAGATCGGCACCGTTTTCCTGCTGCTCGATCGCCTCGTTCAGCAGGTAATCCATATTGCCGGAGCGCAGGGCCTCCTGCAGCTTGGGCTTGCCGGTGGGGTTGATGCGCTCGCCCACGACGGCGATCTGGGCGCTGCCGGCATCAAGCACGAGCGCACGCTGCGAACTGGACAGCGCGAAAGCGCCCTCATAGGCGCAAGGAGCGGGAACGCGCCCGTCCACAAGCTCTGCCAGTCGGGAAATGTATTCGGGGTTGGTACCGCAGCATCCACCGATCACGGTAACGCCGGCATCCAGGAGGGCACGTGCCGCCTGCGCATAATCGTCCGGGGAGATATCGAACACGGTCACGCCGTCTTCCACGCGGGGCAGGCCGGCATTCGCCTGGACCATCAAGGGCACGCGCGAAAGCGGCGCCATGCGGCGGGCGAGTCCCGCAAGAGCGTCGGGGCCGAGCGAGCAGTTGATTCCCAGCGCCTGCACGCCCAGGGCGGAAAGCGTGATCGCCGCAACTTCGGGGGTGGTTCCCAAGAAGGTCCTGCCATCTTCGCCGAAGGTCATGGTGGCGAACACGGGCAGATCGCAATGCTCGCGGACCGCAAGCACCGCTGCCTTGGCCTCGAGCAGGTCCGCCATGGTCTCGATGATCACCAGATCGGCGCCGGAAGCCTGGATGGCACGGGCCTGTTCGGCGAACAGGTCGTACGCCTCCTCGAAGTCCATCGTGCCCATCGGGGCGAGCAAAGCCCCCGTGGGACCCACATCGGCGGCGACGTAGCGTGCGCCCGATTCGCGTGCGCACTTCACCGCCGCCGCGAATACCTCGTCAACGCTCGCGGCATCGCCCAGCTTCAGGGAGTTCGCCCCGAAGGTATTGGTGGTAACCACCTGGCTGCCGGCTTCGACGTATGCCCTGTGGATCTGGGTGATCTTCTGGGGCTCGGTCAGGTTCAGCAGCTCCGGAAGCTCTCCGGCAAGCAAGCCGGCTGCCTGCATCATCGTTCCCATGGCACCGTCGAACAGCAGATAGGCCTGGCCGTCAAGCACCTGCTGCAGATGCCGATCCTTCACTCGCATGGAACAACCTTTCTTATCTCAATCGCCTTCCGAGGCATCCCGACGATTCCCCGCGCCCGGACGAGGGCCCTAGGCATCGCGCGGCCTTCTGTAGCAAACGGTCCCGGATTCCCGGATCAGGCAGTAGTCACGGCACGCGCAATGCACGCACCCCAGCCGCGCCTGGCCGGGAACGTCCCCGAACAGGCCCACAACGGCGGTCATCGACTTGCTTGGAACAAGAAAACCCGCAGGCGTGACGTATATCCCCAGATGCTTATCCGCCCCCAGCACCCTGACGAAATCCGCCTGGATGTCCAGGGAGAAATCACCGAATCCGGGGCAATAGCGCTCCTTCGCGAACAATCCACGCTCGCGCGCATACGCCACCACCTGGGCTTCCAGCTTGTCGGCTCCGCATTCCACCAGGTCGGAGCAGACGCACGAGTACACGGCCTCGTCGGTAAGGCTCGATGCCGCAAGGCTGCGCAGGCGCCTTTCGCTCACAAGGCCCAAGGTGACCGCCATGAGCGCGCAATGCGAGGCGCCGCGCATGTATTCAACGATGCTTTCCCCTCGGAAGACAAGCGTGGTACCGCCGAGCACCACCGCAGGCCCATCGTCGTATTCTTCGACGGAGACGGGATACACGGCGTACATCCCATGCGGCTTCTGCTCGCCCAGGCAATCCTCGATTACCCGGTCGATACGGGATTTGAGGGGCTCTTGCAGGGTGTGCCCGGAAAAACCCAAATAACGGAGGATCTCCGCTCTTTTGGCGTCATCCATCGCTCGGGCCTATTTACGCAGGACGCCCATCGCCGCAGCCGCGATATCCTGCGAATTCATCGTGTAGACATGCAGGCCATCCGCCCCGTTTCGCTTCAGGTCTTCCAACTGGGCGCAGGCGTACTCGATACCCGCCTGGCGAAGGGCCGCGGGATCGTCCTCATACCTGGCAAGCAGCTTGATGATGGGCGAAGGCAGCGATGCCCCGCACATGAAGATCATCCTGGAAACCTGCGCCTTTCCCAGGAAGGGCATGATGCCGCAGGTGATGGGGATGGTGATGCCCGCCTTTTCGGCTGCATCCCTGAAACGGTAGAAGCATTCGTTCTCGAAGAACAGCTGGGTCACGAAAAACGATGCGCCCGCATCCTGCTTCTGCTTCAGATGGACCAGGCTCTCCTGAAAATCCATGCAATCGATATGGCCTTCTGGGTACGCCGCCGCGCCAACGCAGAAGCCCCCGTCCACCAAGGCGGGGATGATATCCTTCGCGAAAGAGTAATCCCCCGGCTCGACGCCCGGCACGATGTCGCCGCGCAGGGCGAGGACGTTCTCGATTCCCGCAGCGCGCATCTGCTCGGCCTTCTGGGCCAAACCCTGGGCGGTCAAGCCCTGGCAAGTTAGATGAGCAACCGAGGGAACAGAGAAATCGCCGCGGATCATCGCGGCGATTTCAGTGGTCTTTCCAGAGTTCCCGCTTCCTCCAGCGGAGCAGGTCACGCTTATAAAGTCGGGGGCGAGCTCGGAAAAGCCGGTGCACACCTCGCGGGCGACATCCAGGCTGAGCTCCCCCTTCGGAGGGAACATCTCGAATGAGATCGGCTGCTCGCAAGTCTTGAAAATCTCATCAACCTTCATCTGCGAACCAATCCGTTTCAAATCGCTTCTAGGACAGCCCTACTTTACAGAAGCGTAGAAGGTTGCCTCGTCGAAAACGTCCTTGATGCTCTTTCCGTCGATGAAAGGCAGAGCCAGGAAGTCGTTCAGGATGTATACCAGTTCACTGCAGTCGGTGAAATGGCCCTTTTCATTGAGCTGGTTCACATCCTGGGCGCGCCAGTCATGGTCGTTGACGTCGGTGATGTAATAGGTTGCCTCGCCGACCTGCATGAATACGGAGTGGTTTGCGCGCAGGTAAGTGTAAAGATCATCAAAGGTGAGTTCCAAAGCCTCTTCTGCCTTGCGTCCCATGATTATCATCCTTTCAGAACAGATGGATTAAGCCCTTACGGGCAATAGTCGTTACATAATATCAAGAAAGTTGGATGGCGGGTACGGAAAGCGGGCAATATAGATTTATCCAATAGCTATTAACATTTACTAGTCATGATTATTTTATGTTGCACAAGCCATTCACCTAACCCTACTTGCCTTTGAAAAGCTTTACCCATAGATTAGGGGATGTTTCCGAACCGGAAACCGGGCAGGCGCGCATGCAGGAAACAGGCGAGTGAGCAAGGGAAACTCGGGTTGAACTCCCGGACGAGGGACATCGCTGTGATGGACCGGCATGGAAACGGTCCTCAGTCAGAATGCCTTGCCTGCTTCAGAACCGCCATCTTCTCTGTGAACCCCGGAGATCATGACACACCGCATACCCGGACCGCACCCACCGGTGCCGCCCGGCGAAGTCGATGCCGCATTATCGCGTGCATCGTGTTTGCGTGCAGCCGAACAAACCGGCTGTTTCGTCGTGTTCGTGAAAGGGGATTTGCCATGGCGATCAAGGATTTCCATTGCTCATACGATAACGCAAGCGGCATCAGCGCCGATGCCGTCGCATCCGCGAATATCGCCTTCCCCGATGTGCATAATGACGCCCGCATGATGGCCGATTTGGCCAAGGCGCTCAAGGAATACGAGAACGCGCCCTTCTGCACCCTCCCCTTCTGCCACACCATCGAAGCCGAGGCCTTAGGCGGCATCGTGAACCTGGGCGACGAGAACGCCGGCCCCCGTTGCGGCGGCTACATCACCCAGTCCATGGCAGAGATCCTGGACCTTCCCGAAATCGACTTCACCAAGGGACGCATCGCGAAGCTGCTGGAAGCCTGCAGGATCCTTTCCGACGAAGGCGAGCATGTGGTGGTCGAAGTGTGCGGCCCCATCACCGTGATGAACTCGCTTATCGACCCCAAATACATCTTCAAGACCATCCGCCGCGATAAGGAAACCGCCAAAGCCGTCTTCGACAAGCTGGGCGAGCAGTCCTTCCGCTTCATGCAGCAGGCGAAGGCCCATGGCGCCCAGTTCATCTCCTATGCCGATGTGGTGGGCGGCGTCAATATCGTCGGTCCCAACATGGCCGAAGACATCGTCGACTTCTTCACCTACGACTACGTGAAGAAGATCCAGACGCTTTCCGATGACAACTGCATGGTCATGCTCTGCCCGAAGACCACCTTCGCGCTCCTGGGCACCGATAAGGCGGAATTCCGCAATATGCCGCTCTCTGGGCCCATGCGCTACGGCGAGGCCTGCATCGAGCTTATCGGCAAGGTCAAGCTCGCGGGCATGACCTGCTACAAGAACATCGACTTCACCATCAATAACGCGACATTCAAAGAAGTCGTCCTGATCTAGAAAAACCCATACCTGCGGGACAGGCAACGGATGCGGCGCATCAACCGCATCCCCCAAGGAGCGCTTCCACGCGCCCCTTTGGTATCCTGCACCCTTTTCCCTGTTTATTGGCGCATCGGCAGAATCGGGGGCTCGCAAAAAGCAGCCGGCCATGCGCTGGAAAGAAAGGATAGAACAATGCACAAAGACGACCAGATGACACCGCTTGAGCGACTCAACGGCTTTCTGACCGGCGGCGAGATGGACCGCCTGCTCACCATGCCGTTCGTCATGTCCATGTCCGGCAAGGCTGCGGGCATGACCCACAAGCAGAAGCGCTCCACCGGCGAGAACGAGGCATTCTGCCAGATCGAAAGCTACAAGCGCTGGGGTAACGACCTGCTGATCGTTGAATACGGCCTGCACACCTTCGGCATCGAGCTGGGCTCCGTCGTGGCAGACCCCGAGGATGCGGTTCCCCACATCACCGACTGGGTCCTGAAGGACATCAACGACTGGGAGAACCTGCCCTGGGAGAAGATCGAGCCCGAAAACAGCGAGATCTTCAAGCTGCACCTGGATGCCGTCCGCCGCTGCATCTCCGAGGTGGGCAACGAGGTTCCCACCGGCCTGCTCGCCGGCATGCCCTTCACCGCCATCGCCAGCATCATGGGCACCGAGAAGCTGCTCAAGGCCTGCCGCAAGAACCCCGACGTGGTCAAGGGCATGATGCGCAGGTGCACCGACCTGATGAAGCAGGTCCACAATGCATACATCAAGGAAGGCGCCATGATGCTGCTCTGCGAGCCCATCGGCTCCGGCTCCATCGTTCCCGCCAAGACCTTCCATGAGTTCATCGAGCCCTACATGACCGAAATCGTCGAGAACATCAAGGACCAGGGCGGCATGTGCTGCTACCACATCTGCGGCAACTCCATGCCCATCATCGAGAACATGATCGCAAGCCAGCCCCACATGATCAGCGTCGACAACCGCGTCGACCTGGCAGAGGCCAAGGCCAAGGTCGAGCCCTTCATGCCCATCGTCGGCAACGTCGACACCGTAGATGCCATGGTTCTGGGCACCCCCGCAGAGGTCGAGGCCTCCGTCAAGGAATCCATCCGCAAGGGCTACGACGCACAGCACGGCTACGTCCTGGCAACCGGCTGCGACCTGAACGTCAACGTACCCCTGGAGAACATGGACGCCTTCATGGCCGCCGCACGCAAGTACGGCAAGCTGCCCATCGACCCCTCCACCTGGGAATAAGCCGCAAACCCGAACGAAGAACGCTTAGTTTTCGAACCTGAAGAAAGGAAACCAGAAATGGCAACCAAGGAAGAACTCATCGCACGCCTGGCCGAATGCGTCCTGGAGATGGAGGACGAGGAGGTCGTCGACGTCGCCAACGAGTACATCGAGGCG
>SFII01000058.1 GCA_004555335.1 Coriobacteriaceae bacterium
TCGTGTGCGCGACCTGGACGCTTACCTGAACACCGAAATCGAAGCACGCGTTATCGAGATGGATCGCAACCGCAACAATGTTGTTCTGTCCCGTCGCGTTCTGCTGGAAGAAGGCCGCAGGAACGAGCGTTCCGAAATCCTCTCCAAGCTTTCCAAGGGCATGCGCCTCAAGGGCAGCGTTTCCTCTATCGTCGACTTCGGTGCATTCGTTGACCTGGGCGGCATCGACGGTCTGGTTCACATCTCCGAGCTCTCCTGGAGCCACGTCAACCATCCTTCCGAGGTTGTCAAGGTTGGCGACGAGGTCGAGGTCGAGGTCCTGGATGTCGACCTGCAGCGCGAGCGCATCTCCCTGGGTCTGAAGCAGACCACCGAAGATCCCTGGACCAAGCTCGTTGAGAGCTATCCCGTTGGCAGCATCGTCGACGGCAAGGTCACCAAGACCGTTCCCTTCGGTGCATTCGTCCAGCTCGGCCCCAACGTCGAGGGTCTGGTCCACATCTCCGAGATGGCCAACAAGCACATCGACGCTTCCACTCAGGTTGTCCACGCTGGCGACGAAGTCAAGGTCAAGGTTATGGACATCAACACCGAGCGTCGTCGCATCAGCCTGTCCATGAAGGCTGCAGCCGAAGATCTGGGCATCGAAATCGCCGTTGCCGATCCCGATCCTGCAACCCTGGCAGAAAAGGCAGCTCGTCAGGCAAAGCGCGCTGCTGAGCGCGCAGCCGAGGCAGAGAAGGCCGAGGCAGCTGAAGCTGAGACCGAAGAAGCAGCTGAATAAGCTGGTCTGATTCATAAGGCTTTTCGAGGGAACCGCCACTCGGGCGGTTCCCTCTTTCTATAAGCGGGCGTACTTCGTGTTCGGTAACGGTTCGTCTTGCTTTCGCCTGTTCGTGGGGCCCTCCCAAGCCTGCTCGAATATAATGACCGGACACACAGAATC
Source organism: Coriobacteriaceae bacterium (assembly GCA_004555335.1). Lineage (GTDB taxonomy): Bacteria > Actinomycetota > Coriobacteriia > Coriobacteriales > Eggerthellaceae > W1P20-047. The sequence continues at coordinate 947 of SFII01000058.1, forward strand.
GAAGGGGATTTCTATGGATCAGAATTCTATGGACGAATTCTTCCGTATGGTTGGATTCGATCCGGACAAGCAAGGTGGATCTTCGGGGAAAACGGGATCTGCCGGCAATGTCTATGATGTCGACGCCTCCGAGCCCGAAAGCGTGGGAGGCGACACAGGAGGAAACGGGCGCAGAAGGAAGCATGCTTCCCGTCCGCAGGGCGGGAACGTGGGCGATTTCTTCCAAACGATGTTCGAAAAAGGTGGTAATGACGGCAAGGAAAAGAAGCCGAGCTTCGTCTGGGACGTCGATTTGGTGAAGAAGTGGGGCAAGCGCGGCGTCGCTATCGCCGTTATCGTCCTGCTGCTCGTGCTCGCCTTCAGCTATTGGTGGTTCCATCCCTCGCTGAGCTTCAGGAGCGCGGATTTCTGGGCTGCCCTGCTTGTATTTATCGTGCTGCCCCTGTTCATCCTCTTCAGGACCCTCAGCTTCAGGGCCCAGAAGGGGACGAAGAAGCATGCCCCCAGCGAAGGCAGGGCGAAGGCGTTCAAGTTCGCCAGCTTCGTCCCCCTGGCGGTGGCGTTGTTCTTCGTTGTAGGCACGATTGCGGCATGGTCGTTCTGGCCGGGCAATGCCGAGCGTTATTCCAGTATCCTGACCGTTGAAGAAGGCGATTTCGCCGAAGAGATCGAAGAAGTGGATTACAACTCCATTCCCGTGATCGACCGCTCGTCTGCGATCATCCTGGGTAACAGGACATTGGGCGAGATCCCCGAATACGTCAGCCAGTTCGAGATCTCGAACGTGTATTCCCAGATCAACTATCAGGGCAGGCCCGTTCGCGTCAGCCCCCTGGAATATGCCGACTTCTTCAAGTGGTTCACGAACAAGGACAACGGCATTCCCGCCTACGTGCTTGTCGACATGGCGAGCCAGGATACCAAGATCGTGCGTCTCGAGCAGCCCATCCGCTACGTTCAGAGCGATCCCTTCTTCAATAACATCGATCGCTACGTGCAGCTGAAGTACCCCACGTACCTGTTCGAGGAAAAGGCGTTCGAAATCGATGAGGATGGCACTCCCTGGTGGGTATGCCCGGTACAGACCCGCACTATCGGCCTGTTCGGCGGCGAGACCATCAGCAGGGTGGTCCTGGTGAATGCCTGCACGGGCGAGACCCAGGACTACGCCATCGAGGATTGCCCCCAGTGGGTCGATCGTGCGTATCCCAGCGAGCTTTTGATCCAGCAGTACAACTGGCGCGGTGCCCTTCAGAACGGCTGGCTCAATTCCTGGATCGGACAGTCCGGAGTGGTTAAGACCACCCCGGGTGTCGATGGCCAGGTCGGATACAACTACATCGCGAAAGACGATGACGTCTGGGTGTACACCGGCGTGACTTCTGCTACATCAGACGATGCTATCGTGGGCTTCGTCTTGGCGAACCAGCGTACCGGCGACGCCCGCTACTACAAGGTGGCGGGTGCCACGGAGGCTTCCGCGATGGCGTCCGCCGAAGGCCAGGTCCAGAACCTGAAGTACGAGGCGACCTTCCCCTTGCTGCTCAACATCAACGGCCAACCCACGTATTTCATGGCCTTGAAGGACAGCGCGGGCTTGGCGAAGAAGTTCGCCATGCTCGACATCCAGCGCTACCAGAATGTTGCCGTCGGTGATACCGTCAGCGAATGCCAGAAGACCTACAAGGCGCTCCTTGCAACGAATGGCGCACTCGAGGGTTCCGATGTGGCGGATGATTCCCTGCTGAAGACATCGGGCACCATCAAGGTCATGACCGAAGCGGTGATCGATGGCAATTCCCACTTCTATCTGACGCTCGACGGGGTCAGCGGCGTGTTCGACTGCGCGCTGCCCGGCCAGCTTGAAGTGGTTGCGTACTCGGTAGGCGACAAGATCACCTTGGAGTACATCGAGGGCGATCCCACCAATTCGGTCCAGTCCATCGGGGGGTCGTCTGCTGACGACAAGAAGGACGAAAAGGATGCCACCGACGAAGAGGAGGAAGCCCAATCCGCCTAATCCGGCCTCTCGACAGGCGCTTTGGAGCCAATTGTGTTGAAGAAGCGGAGAAATATGCTTCCAAGCGAGTCGACCTTGAGTTGGATGACTGCTTCTGGCAGAATGTAACAGCTGCTGAAAAGCAGTACTGAGTGTTCATCAGTTCCGCTGCCGAAGACAGTTGGCACCGAAAGGTTTAATCGCGAAAGCGGCCCACCGAGGTGGTCGAAAAGTCAAGCGCTTCACGACCCCTGCTGTCCTAGATAGCAGGGGTCGTTTTCATTCGTGGTTGCGATCCCTCCATGCGCGGAACGCGAGCGTGTTTTGGAAGGAGGTGCACGAACATGGCATGTGCACAGAACGTAGCCAATCTTGAAAAGGTCAAGGCAGACCTGCGGGATGTAACCGCTGTCTGGGTTGTCGACTACCGCGGCCTGACCGTTAAGGAAGTCGAGCAGCTTCGCCGTGATGTCCGTGCTGCTGAGGGCGCGATGAAGGTTTACAAGAACACCTTGGTCAAGCGTGCTCTGGCAGACATGGAAATGGCCGACATGGACTCCATCCTGGAAGGACCTTCTGCTTTCGTCTTCACGACTGGCGACCCCGTTGCTCCTGCAAAGGCCCTGAAGGACTTTGCAAAGCAGAATGAGAACCTGGTGCTCAAGGGCGGCATCATGGACGGTCAGTTCCAGGATGCAGCAGCATTCGAGCAGATCGCTTCCCTGCCTTCTCGCGACCAGCTTCTCGGCCAGATCGCATGCTCCCTCACCGGAGTTGCCTCTCAGCTGGCAATCGCTATCGGCGAGATGTCCGAAAAGGACGCTGCCTAAGCGTATTCGGCCACACGGCCGCCTGATTTATCTTGAAATGAATGACGTTGCCTGATTCAGGCAACCGTTGAAAGGACACAATAATGGCTCTCACCAACGAAGAGATCATTGCCGCTCTGGGTGAAAAGACCCTCCTCGAGCTGGCTGAACTGCGCGACCAGATCTGCGAGACCTTCGGCGTAACCGCTACCGCTGCTGTTGCAGTTGCTGCTGGCGACGCTGGCGCTGCTGCTGAGGAGCAGAGCGAATTCGACGTTATCCTGGAAGGCTTCGGCGACAACAAGATCGCTGTCATCAAGGTCGTCCGCGAGGTTACCGGCCTGGGCCTGAAGGAAGCAAAGGCTCTGGTAGACGGCGCTCCCGCACCTCTGGCAGAGGCTGTTGCAAAGGACAAGGCAGAGGAAATGAAGACCAAGCTGGAAGAGGCTGGCGCTGCTGTAACCCTGAAGTAAATTCAGCTTTGCACAATTGCTTTTCGAAGGAAGCCGCGTAATGCGGCTTCCTTTTCGTATGGGTGCATTCCAACATCCGTGTACTCGGGTTCGGTTTGCAGGGCCTTCCGGTAACGGGTGGGATCACGTGTTTCTGTGATGTTTCCGCCTGCTTTCCGAGCTCGAGGATGCCCAAGTCCCGCTCGGTTGCCCCGGATGGCAGCTGCCTTCTCCGTTCGGCAGCCTGTCGAATATTTTGCCGTAACCGCGTGAAGCGGGCTTGTTTTGCGCTATCATCTGCAAAGCGTTCCTTATCGGGACGCATTGAAGGAGACCTATTACAGATTGAAGGGATGGATATCATGGCATATCCCGTTGTCAACGAAGCAGATTGCTGCGGTTGCGAAACTTGCGTCGACGCCTGCCCCAATGGCGCTCTGGAAATCGTGGACGGCATCGCAAAGCTGGCTAATCCTGACGACTGCATCGAGTGCGGCGTTTGCGTAGGCGAGTGCCCCACCGAGTGCATCACCATGGACTAATCGACGATTCCGATTTTCCATACACGAAACGAAACCGCCCGGTTCCCGGGCGGTTTTTGCGTTCTCCGGCCCTTTGCGGGAAGGCGGGCCCTCGGGCGCGAAAAAAGCGTCACCTGGGGCGACGCTCTTAGGGATGCATGCTCCGTGCCCTACCGCCATAGTCGCCCTACGCATGCTATCGGGCTTTCTGGGGCGAACTGGGCGGCGTCTACATGGTGTGGGTGGAATACACCTCTTCGTCTTCCCAGAGCACCGCAGAGCCCGTTTCCAGGCTTTTGGGAATGTCGAGCAGACGCTGGTTGGAAGATCCCCTGAAGCGCAGCGTGATATCTTTCAACTCCTGCATGAACAGTCCGTCCACCATCACATCCAGGCAGGAAAGCAGATCATTGGTGCATTCCGTGTGGCGGTTGCTTGCGGGGTCCAGAAGATCTTCCAGGGTGTCTCCCGTATACAGCCAGATGGTCTTTTGGGGATAAGCCTGCTTCACTCGTTGCAGGAACGGCGCGAGCGTCCATTGGTTTCGGGGCTCCATGGGCTCGCCTCCCAGCACCGCCAGTCCCGCGATATAGTCCGGCTCCAGGCTCTCGATGATCTGCCGTTCGGTCTCATGGGTGAATTCCTCTCCGAAATCGAAGCTCCAGGTTTCCGGCTGGAAGCAGCCTTTGCAGTGGTGCGTGCATCCGGATACGAAAAGGGTCGTGCGCACGCCGGTGCCGTTGGCGATGTCGAAGTATTTTATGGCTGCGTATTTCACGGGTTCGCTCCCTCTGCTCGATTTCCTATGCGAAAGGAGGGAACCCAAGCATGCGGCCTGCGTTCCCTCCTTGATGCGATTGCTATGCGCTTGTTCCTAGAGATGGAGGACGCGGTCCTTGATCTCTTCGGTGCGGCCCTGGTTCCAGAACTGGGTGCCGATGTAGCCGCAGGTGCGTCGGGCCACATTGAGCTTGGACTGGTCCCGGTTACCGCAGTTGGGGCATTCCCAAACCAGCTTGCCATCGTCTTCGGCGATCTGGATTTCGCCGTCGTAGCCGCAGCACTGGCAGTAGTCAGACTTGGTGTTGAGCTCTGCGTACATGATGTTGTCGTAGATATAGCGCAGCACGCCGATGACCGCTTCCAGGTTGTCCTGCATGTCGGGGACTTCGATGTAGCTGATGGCGCCGCCGGGGGACAGGCGCTGGAACTGGCTTTCGAACTTCAGCTTGGTGAAGGCATCGATTTCCTCGGTCACATGGACATGGTAGCTGTTGGTGATATAGCCCTTGTCGGTGATGCCGGGGATGATGCCGAAGCGGCGCTGCAGGTTCTTGGCGAACTTGTAGGTGGTGGATTCCAGCGGGGTTCCATAGAGGCTGAAGTCGATGTCATGCTCGGCCTTCCACTGGGCGCACTTGTCATTCATGTGCTGCATGACGCGGATGGCGAAGGGGGTGGCTTCAGCGTCGGTGTGGGACTTGCCGGTCATGTACTTCACGCACTCGTACAGGCCCGCATAGCCCAGCGAGATGGTGGAATAGCCGCCGTAGAGCAGCTTGTCGATGGTCTCGCCCTTCTTCAGGCGCGCGAGTGCGCCGTACTGCCACAGGATGGGGGCCGCGTCGGAGACGGTGCCCTTCAGGCGGTTATGGCGGCACATGAGCGCCTTATGGCACAGCTCCAAGCGCTGGTCGAAGATTTGCCAGAAGCTGTTCATGTCGCCCTTGGAGGACAATGCGACATCGACCAGGTTGATGGTCACGACGCCCTGGTTGAAGCGGCCGTAGTACTTGGGCTTGCTGGGATCGTAGTTGGAAACGCCGGCGACGTTGTCGAAGCCGTTTCCGGAACGGTCGGGGGTCAGGAAGGAGCGGCACCCCATGCAGGTGTAGCAGTCGCCCTCGCCGTTGCCGTTGATCTTGTATTCCAGCATCTTCTTCTCGGAGATGTAGTCGGGCACCATGCGCCTTGCAGTGCACTTCGCGGCCATCTGGGTGAGGTAGAAGTACGGTGCGTCTTCCGTCAGGTTGTCGGGCTCGAGCACGTAGATGAGCTTGGGGAATGCGGGAGTGATCCAGACGCCCTGCTCGTTCTTCACGCCCTCGTGGCGCTGGCGCAGCATTTCCTCGATGCACATGGCCAAGTCGCGCTTTTCCACTTCGTTCTTCGCCTCGTTCAGGTACATGAACACGGTGATGAACGGGGCCTGGCCGTTGGTGGTCATGAGGGTGACGACCTGGTACTGGATGGTCTGCACGCCGCGGCGGATTTCATCGCGCACGCGGGCTTCGACGACTGCGTCGAGCTGTTGGGGGTCTGCGTTGAAGCCGAAGGCGTTCATTTCCGCTTCAACCTGACGGCGGATCTTCTGGCGGCTGACGTCGACGAAGGGAGCAAGATGTGCGAGCGAGATGCTCTGGCCGCCGTACTGGCAGCTTGCGACCTGCGCGATGATCTGCGTCGCGATATTGCAGGCGGTGCTGAAGCTATGCGGTTTCTCGATAAGGGTGCCGGAGATGACGGTGCCGTTCTGGAGCATGTCTTCCAGGTTCACCAGGTCGCAGTTGTGCATGCGCTGCGCATAGTAGTCGGAGTCGTGGAAGTGGATGATGCCGTTTTCGTGGGCTTCCACCACGTCGCGGGGGAGCAGCATGCGGGTTGCCAGGTCCTTGGACACCTCGCCCGCCATGTAGTCGCGCTGGACGGACACCACGGTGGGGTTCTTGTTCGAGTTCTCCTGCTTCACTTCTTCGTTGTTGCATTCGATCAGCGACAGGATCTTGTCGTCGGTGGTGTTGGACTGACGCTTCAGGTTCTGCACGTAGCGGTAGATGATGTACTTGCGCGCAACCTCGAAGGCGCCCAGGGCCATGATCTGGTCTTCGACCATGTCCTGGATTTCCTCGACGGCGGGGGCGTGGCCGCAGGCCTCGCACTCGACGGTGACGTTGTTGGCTGCAGTGAGGATCTGCTCGGGGGTGAGCGCGTTTTCAGGAGAGACCTCGCGGTTGGCCTTGGAGATGGCGTGGACAATCTTGGTAACGTCGAAAACCACTTCCGAGCCATTGCGCTTGATGACTTTCATGGTCCCTTCCTTTCGGTGTGTTCGGCGTATCGTGTATCGTTTCGGCTAATTGTAACTAATTAAGTCACAATTGCTATGGTCTGTTACTGTTTTCCCTTATTTCGACTTTGAATACAATACTTGATTTGTCAGCGGAATGAATACCTAGATAAGCAGCACCAAAGATATTGCGCATAAAGCAGACTACACACACAACATATTGTGTCCTAATTGGTTTTTCTGCGGAAGACCGTGCGGAAGCAAAGGGTCAATAATGGTACATGACAGCATCCGCTGGGACATTTCCCGGCGCGTGTACTGGGGGTATGGGGCTTCTGTGTGCAGATGCGCTTTTCGGGGTTTGGGAGTCTGCTTGTGGTTAGCGGGCGCTTATCCGACGATGTTGCGTTCCTTGAATTCGGCATAGACGGTGCGCAGCATCAGGTCGGTGTCGTCCAGGCCCAGATGGCGCTCTGCCTGGTCGGGTGCCAGGGTTCCGCGGCGGCGTGCCCAGTTCTCCAACGATGCGGGATGGGAGTCGAAGGGGAGCTTGCGTACTTCTGGGTCGAGTTCGCGGCAGATGCTGCGGCTGTCGATGGGGATGATCTGGCCTGCCTTGCGGGCTTCGGCGTAACCGTCCAGGTTGAGCATGAACCAGGCGTCCTCGAAGGCGGCATTGTGCGCCATGA
>SFII01000059.1 GCA_004555335.1 Coriobacteriaceae bacterium
CAAGCAGGCTGATAACTGCCTGGATCTGTTCTTGGGGCGTGGATGCACCCGCAGTGACCCCTACTCTAGCACATGAGGAGAAATCGCTTTTCTGTAATTCCTCTGGTCTCTCGATGTGGAAGGCCTGGGGAGCATTCTTGGCGCAAATCTCGTAAAGCCTGGTGGTATTGGAAGAATTATGCCCACCGATCACCACCATGGCATCCACGTCCGCCGCCAGATTCGCCGCGGATTCCTGGCGTCTGCTGGTTGCGGTGCAAATGGTGTCCTTGACAACGAAGGAAACACCTTGCTGGTTAAGATAATCGACGACCTGGTCCAAACGCTCGTGGGACTGGGTGGTCTGCACCACGATTCCCACCGGCTCGTCTAAATGGGCGGGAATCTCGTCGACAGACTGGGCAACCACTACATTGCCCCCCGCCTCCCGGGCATAGGCGGTGATTCCGCAGACTTCCGGATGGCTCTTCTCACCCAAAACCAGCACGGTAGCGCACTGCTTGGCCAAAGACTCCGCTGCCTTCTGGGCTCGGATCACGTGGGGACAGGTGGCGTTTATCACCTTCGCGCCCGTGTTCTCGACCTGGCGCAGGGTCTCGGGAGTGACGCCGTGGCTGCGGATGACCACGCAATCGGCATCGATCTGGTCGGGATAGGATGCGACCGTTACCCCTTTTTCCGCAAGGGCGGCAACAACCTGGGGATTATGGATAAGCGGCCCGAGCGTTTGCGTGCTTTGCGCGCATTCCGCCTGTTCGAGCGCAAGATTCAAAGCGCGTTGGACGCCATAGCAGGCGCCCGCGCATTCAGCCAGGATCACTTCCATGCAAACACCTATTCGCCTTCTTGGGATACAGGGGGGCAGATGGGATGCTCGGCGAATACCTGGGAGTAATCGGGGCATTCGGGGAACAGCTCCACCATATCCACCTGATCGGCCGGAACCTGCCTATTCAAGGCATAGCATTCGCGCATCACATACCAGGTGCAGGCCTCCAAACGGTCGTTCTTGGGCAGGAAGTCGAAGGATTCAAGATACACCGGCTCGCCGAAGACGATGGTGACCTTCGGGAATCTTACCCTCTGGCCCTTGCGCTTGATGCTTTCGACATTGCGCATGGTGAAGGGCAGAAGCGGCGCCTTGCCCATACGGGCGATCAACGCGGCTCCTGCATGGAGCTTCGGGGTGGATCCGCTCTTTCCACGGCGGGTCCCTTCGGGGAAGATACCAACCACTTCCTTGTTCTTCAGCATGCGGGCGGCGCGCTTGAGGGCGGTGCGATCCGCCGTGTCGCGCGCAACGGGGAATGCACCCACACGCGAGAAAACCTGCCCACCTAAGCCCTTCGCGGTCTCGAACAGGTTCTCCCTCGCCATGAATCTTACCCACTGCCGGGTACGGACCGAAAGGAATCCGAAGATCACGTCTAGGAAAGAGGAGTGGTTTCCCACCAGCACGACACCGCTTTTACCGGCAAACTGCCGCAATGCCTCGCGGTTGACCACCTTGTAACGCCACAGCACCTTGCACAGGAAACCGAAGATCACATAGCACAGGTTGCCGAACCAGTGGGTAACTTCCTTATCTCCCCCATCGCCGCCCAAGGGCATGTCCCACATCTGCTCGCATTTCAGAATCACAGGGCACCCATCCTTTTCTTTGCCAGGTCGCAGATCGAGTCGACGATCTGCGCGATCGTCTGGCTGGTGGAATCCAGCTGCACCGCATCATCCGCCGCACGCAAGGGAGCGGTATCGCGCGAGGAATCCAGCTCATCCCTGCGCTCGATATCCGCCAGAACCTCATCGAAGTCGAGCGAACCAACGCCGCGTTCCCTGTTCTGCGCGAGCCTGCGGATCGCGCGCTCATGCGCACTTGCAGTGAGGAAGATCTTCAGCTCGGCATCGGGGAAGACGACGGTTCCGATGTCGCGCCCCTCGACCACGTAGTTGCCGGCATTGCCGATGCGGCGCTGCTGTTCGAGCATGGCGCTGCGCACGGGGACATGGGCGGAAACCGCGCTCACGGACCTGTCGATGCGCGAGGTGCGGATTTCGCGGCTCACATCGGTCCCGCCGATGGTTACGACGCTGGGAAGCACCTCGCCTTCCATGCACTGGAAGTCGATCTGGTATTCGCGGGCGATCTTACCCACCGCCTGGGCGTCGGACAGATCGATACCGCACTCGAGCGCCTTCCAGGCGATGGCGCGGAACATGGCTCCCGTATCCAGGCAGGAGAAGCCCAGCTGGGATGCGACCTCCTTGGATACGGTGGATTTGCCGGCGCCCGAAGGCCCGTCAATGGCAATTATCATCGAGTCAACCTTTCAATGGTCTTCAAGAACGTGGGATAGCTGATATTCACGGAATCAAAGCCGACGATGTCGACGGGATTACCCAGGGCCATACCGGCAAGCGCCCAGGTCATAGCGAGGCGATGGTCCTTGCCGGAATCGAATACCAGTCCCTCGGGCGCCTTCAAGCCCGGCTGGCCTTCGATGCACAGGTTCTCGCCCTCCATCCAGGCATCGACGCCAAGCAGCGCCAAACCGTCGATGATCGCCTGGGCGCGATCGGTTTCCTTCACGCGCAGTTCGGAAACGTCCCTGAACACCGTCACGCCCTTTGCGGTGGCGGCGACCAGCGCCAGAACCGGGATCTCGTCGATTTCGGTCGCTATCTTGTCGGCAGGCACCTCGCATCCATGCAGCTCATCCGTGTAACGCACCGAGATGGTTCCGATAGGCTCTTTGCCGGCGCTGCCGGTGCGCACGATGGAGATGTCCGCACCCATGCGCTCGAGGGTGCGCACGAAGCCGATACGGGCGGGATTGAGGCTGACGTCCTCGATCTGGACATAGCTACCGGGAACCAGCAGGGCGCCGCAAACGGGGAATGCCGCCGAAGAGGGGTCTCCGGGCACGGAGAGCACGTCATCGGCTGCCTTCAAGGTGCAGGGACCGTTCACGGATGCGGTGCAGAAGCCCGCAGTGGTATCGGCACCGTATTCGGGCAGCATGAGCTCGGTATGGTTGCGGGAGGAAGAGGGCTCGCGCAAGGTGGTAGTTCCCTGGGCGCCCAAGCCCGCCAGGATGACCGCGGTCTTCAGCTGCGCAGATGCCATAGGCGCATCGTAGTCGATGGCCTTGAGCGACCTGGATCCGATTTCGGTGATGGGCAGATGCTCTTTACCCGCAGGCTCGAAGCGAACGCCCATCTTCATGAGCGGTGCGGTAATACGACGCATGGGACGGGTGCACAGGGAATCGTCGCCGGTGAGCGTGACCTCGATATCCCAAGGGGCGAGCACGCCCATGAGCAGGCGCGCGGTGGTTCCGGAGTTCCCGCAATCGATATCGCCCTCGGGCTGCTTGGGACCCTGCGCTCCCCAACCGGTAACGGAACCCGCAAGGCTTCCATCGGGCTGGACTTCCAGATTCACCTGGGCACCCAGCTCGGTTACCGCCCTGATGGATGAACGGACATCCTCCGAATCGAGCACTCCCCTGATGCGCGTGGTGCCCTCCGCCATCGCGGAGAACAGCACCGACCTGTGGGAGATGGATTTATCTCCGGGAACCTTCACAACGCCCTGCAAGGGGCTCTCCAGCGGATTGATGCGCTGGACATTTCGACTGCTAGTCGACATGAGCGTACTCCTTCGCACTCAAGGGGGCCAGTGAGACGGCAAAGCCACCCATGATCAGCTGCATGGACAGCTTTCCGATGTCTCCTTCGTCGGTCAAGATCATGCTTAGCACAGCACTGTCTGCCGTGATGTGGTCGATTTCGATGGATTGGATGTTGCATCCCACCTGGCTTGCGATGGTGGTCGCCTCTGCGACCACGCCCTTGCGGTTTTCCATGGGAATGCGCACTTCCACGAGATTGTCGGTGGAGGGAACCCAACGCGCGGGAAGCGAGCGACGGGTGACGGCGGCTTCTTCAAGCAGGTCGAACATGCGCCTGCGGTCTTCCTGTTCGAGGGCTTCCTGGAACTGGCCGATGATTTCCCTGATTTCTTCCAAGCCGGCCTTGATCTCCTTCTTGTTATCGAAGGAGATACCGCACCAGAGCTCGGGGGAACCCGCGGCGATGCGGGTAGAATCCTTGAAACCGCCCGCAGCGAGCCTGAACAGGGACTGCTGGTCGTCGGCGTGCCTGGAGGCAAGCTCCACCAGCGAGGATGCCACGATATGGGGGACGTGGCTCACCACCGCGACGGCGCGATCGTGGTCTTCGCGCGGGAGGGTGACAACACGGGCCTTCATTTCCACCAAAAGCTCGTGGAGCCTGGTATACAGCTCGGGGGGCGTGTTCTGGTCGGGGCACAAGATCCAGTGGGCGCCCTCGAACAGGTCGGGACGAGCCCCGTCGATGCCATTCACTTCCGAACCCGCCATGGGATGGCCGGGGATGAACAACTCGGGACGCTCCAGTACCTGCCGTGCGTCTTCGCAGATGCGCGCCTTAGTGGATGCGGTGTCCGTGATGACCCCCGTATATCCCCACTCATCGAGCATCTGCAAGTAGCCTTTCGCCGCGGATGCCGGCGTTGCGATGATGGCAAGCTCGCATCCATCCAGGATGAATTCCCTGAATTCGGGGCTTTCGGGGCTTCCCGCCCAGTCGACCCATCCTTTCTCGAGCGCGACTTCGCAACTGCGCGCCTCGATATCGACACCGTACACGGTGCCCTGCGGAATGGTCTGCTTGTACGCGGCCGAAACGGATGCGCCGATCAGGCCCAATCCGATAACCGCGATTTTGTTTACGTGCTGTTTTGCTTCCACTTTGCTTCCAATCTGAATAATGAAGGCTGTCTGTTGGCTGCAAAGACCCAGTGTAACCTACAAAACCCGTCTTCACTAAACCACGAGCGGAGCAATGGGAAGATTATTCGCCCAGGGAAGCCGCCTTACACAGCTCTTCCACTTCCCCATCGGAAAGCACGCGCCAGCAACCGCGCCTGATGCCGTCCAGATGAAGCGTCCCCATGGCAATGCGTTCCAATTCCAGAACGGGCAGACCGACAGCAGAGCACATGCGCCTGACCTGGCGGTTCATGCCTTCGTGGATGGTGATCTCCAAAATGCTTCCTTCGGGGGTGCTGCCGATCTCGCGCACTTTCGCCGGAGATGTGAGGCCTCCCCTGATGGTCACGCCACGGCGCAGTTTGGAGATCTGCTTCTTGCCGGCACGCCCTTTCACGTGCGCCACATAGGTCTTGTCAACGTGATGCTTGGGATGCGCAAGGCGATAGCCCAATTGCCCGTCGTTGGTGAACAGCAGCAATCCCGTGGTATCGCAATCCAGACGACCGACGGGGAAAAGGCCCGGATACTGCTCCAAGGGCACAAGATCGGCCACGCAGCGCCTGCCTTCGGGATCGCTCATAGTGGTGACGAAGCCCGCGGGCTTGTTGAGCATGATGGTGACGGGCGCCTCCCCCAAGCTCACCGGGTCGCCATCGAGGGCAACGGCATCGCTGGCAGGATCCACTTTAAAGCCCATCTCGGTCACCGTCTGCCCATTCACGCTCACCCTGCCCGAGGCGATCAGCTCCTCGCAATGGCGCCTGCTCGCAACACCTGCACGGGCCAAGAACTTCTGCAGGCGCATGGGGGCGAACTCGCCGGGCACCCCGCCCGGTTCATGGCCGTGCCTTTCCCGCGCCTCATCGGAGCCTTTGCGCACTTGCGTTCGCATCTGCACACACGGCTCGGACGAAGCGGCGCGCGAAGCCGGGCAGACCCCCTCCCCCTGCGCTGGACGCGAACCGCGCTTCAGAACGGTGCGCCTCCCCCCATGCTTTTCGGGAGACTTCCCCATCGCATCCCGACTGCGGCTATTCTTCGAATTGCAAGTCATCGAAATCGATCTTCTCCACTACTCCCACCGAATCGGCAAGCGCATCGGCGAGCATTCCCCGCATCGCCTGCTCCAAGCGTTCGGCAACCTGTTCATCCTGGGCACCCACAACCAGTTGGGCGGTAGAATCCGTCATCTGAGGACACTCGCCCACCCTTGCGGCGGAAAGGCGCTCGACGATACGGGCCTTGGTCTCGTCATCGGGGGCGAACTGATCCAAGGGCGGAAGATCCGCCAAGGAGCGCAGGCCCATCTTCTCCAAGAACGCGCGCGTCGTGGAATAGAGCGCGGGATTGCCCGGGCTGTCTGCGAACCCCGATTCCCTGACCAGGCCCTTTTCCAGCAGGGAATTGAGCGAGCTGTCGGAATTGACCCCGCGCACCTGAGCGATGGAGGCGCGGGTGACCGGCTGGGCGTACGCCACCACTGCAAGCACTTCCAGCATCGCCTTCGAAAGCCTGCGCGTATCCCAGGAAAGCACATACTGCTCCAAAAGGCCATGAAAACGCGGCTTGGTGGAAAGGCGCCATCCTCCGGCAACCTCCTGCAGCATGATGCCGCCCTGCTCCTCCAGTCGATCGGCGAGCAACTCGCAGGCATTCTGCACCGCGAGCACTTCCACCTTGAGCATGCCCGCCATGGTGATGGTGGACACCGGCTCGTCGGAGATGAAGAGCATCGCCTCGATGGCGCTCGCCAGATCTTCTTCTTGCAAACCGGGAAACATCTATTCCTCCGCAACGCTCGTGACCGAATCGCCCCCATCCAAGAACAGCTCCCCCGAGCCTTCCACATAACGGATCCGCATCTCGGCGAAGGGGGCATCCTGCTCGACGGTCACCATCCCCCGCTTGAACAGCTCCAGCACGGCCAGGAAGGAAACCACGACCAGGGGCGTCTGCGGGTTTTCCCTCACCAGCTGGCTGAACACCAGCTCCTTCTGGCTCTTCAGCCTGCTGTGAATGGCGCGCACGTGCAGCTCGACGGGAATGGGCTTGGCCGCGATATGCCCGCTTTCCAGCAGGAAGGGGTCGCGATTGCCCATGATCTGCGCGCACAGGCACCCCAGTGCATCGGGGGTGATGCCTTCCAGATAGTCGGGCACGAGCGTCATCAGGCTCTTTTCGGGCCCGAAACCCCGCACATGCATCATTTCCTGAAGCTCGCTACGCTCGCCCAGGTAAGCCGCGGCGTTCTTGAACTGCTTATAGGCGATCAGGCGGGCGATAAGCGCATCGCGCGCCTGGACGGGGTCCATTTCGCCTAGTTCCTCGTCAACATCCGCCTGAGCGGAGGGGATGAGACTTGCCGCCTTGATTTCCAGCAGGGTGGATGCGACCAGCAGGAAATCGCTGGCCACATCCAGGTCCAAGGCCCCCATGCGGGCGACCTCCCGCAAGTACTGGTCGGCGATCTGCGCGATGGAGATGGCGCCGATGTCCACGCGTTGGCGGCTCACCAGATACAGCAGGAGGTCGAAGGGGCCCTCGAAGCTCTCTGTCCTGACCTTGTACGACAAGGCGCGCCCGATTCTTTGGCTATTCGGCTGCGCGGTAGCGCTCGGACTGGGCGGCGATCAGCTCTTCGTCGCTGAAGTAGTTGATGCGCATTGCGTTCTTGCACTCTTCCAGGGTCTGGGCGGCAACGGCGCGTGCCTGCTCGCTGCCACGGCGCAGGATGTCATAGACCGCAGGGATGTCCTGCTCCAACTCGTGACGGCGCGCACGGATGGGCTCCAGGGTCTCTTCGAGCACGCGGGTCAGGAACTTCTTGCACTTGACGTCGCCCAAGCCGCCGCGCATGTAGTGGTCCTTCATTTCCTGCAGGTTTGCGTATTCGGGCAGGTATTCCGCGAAATGGCGGTCTTCGCAGAAGGCATCCAGATACATGAAGACGGCGTTGCCTTCCACCTTGCCAGGATCCGCCACCTGCAGATGGCCGGGATCGGTGTACATGCCCTTGACCTTCTTCGCCACTTCCTCGGCGCTGTCGGACAGGTAGATGCCGTTACCCAAAGACTTGCTCATCTTCGCCTTGCCATCGGTACCGGGCAGGCGCTTTGCGGCCTCGCCCTCGGGGATGACCGCCTCGGGCTCCACCAGGACCTCGCCGTAGATGCGGTTGAAGCTGCGGACGATCTCGCGGGTCTGCTCGATCATGGGCAGCTGGTCTTCGCCGACGGGCACGGTCGTCGCCTTGAATGCGGTGATGTCGGCTGCCTGGCTGATGGGATAGGTGAAGAAACCGGTGGGGATGTCGGCATTGAAGCCGCGCATCTGGATTTCCTGCTTGACGGTAGGGTTGCGCTGGACGCGCGCCACGGTGACCAGGTTCATGTAGTAGGCGGTCAGCTCGAACAGCTGGGGCACCTGGGACTGGACGAAGATGGTGGTCTTTTCGGGATCCAGGCCGCAGGACAGGTAGTCGAGCACGACCTCGATGACGTTCTGGCGCACCTTTTCCGGGTTGTCGGCATTGTCGGTAAGCGCCTGGGCGTCGGCGATCATCACGAAGATGCGGTCGAATTCGCCGCTGTTCTGCAGTTCGACACGGCGGCGCAGGCTTCCGACGTAATGGCCCAGATGCAGCTTTCCGGTGGCGATGACAGGACAAATCAGATTGGCAAGGTTGCCGGCAGTGACATCCAAGTACACGCCGATGGGGCTGAAGCCGGTCACGTAGGGAACCAAGAACAGCAGCACCAGCAGTACGGGCATGGCATATTGCTCGATCTTGTAATACATATGCATCTTCCCCTTGGGAACGAACAGGGCGAAGATGCTCGAACCGTCCAAAGGCGGGACGGGAATGAGGTTGAAGAACATCAGGTACAGGTTCACGATGATGAACAGCGGCAAGAACCAATAATAGAAGTACATCAGCACCATGGGAGGCTGCGACGTCATGGACAACGCCTCCACCGTGCCCGAAAGCGCGATGGCTACACCGGATCCCAAAAGCGCCATAAGCAGATTCGCGGCAGGCCCCGCCATGCCCACGATGAAATCGCCCGTTCGCTTGTTCTTGAAGAACGTGGGGTTGTACGGAACCGGCTTGGCGTAGCCGAAGACCGGGCCGCCCATGATCATCATGAGCAGGGGCAGGATCACGCTGCCGAAGGGGTCCACATGCGCAAGCGGGTTGAGCGTGAGCCTACCCGCCGCCTTGGCGGTAGGGTCGCCCAGCCTGTATGCGGCGAAGCCGTGCGCAACCTCATGGAAGACGATGGCTGGCACGAAGCTGAGCAGGCAGCATACGTAGTAGATGATGGTAGTGGAATCCATAGCGAAGCGGGTGCCCTCCTATACCAGGTCCGGGAAGCCCTGACGGCGCAGGACCTCATAGGCGGCGATCGCCACCGAATTGCTCAGGTTCAGGCTGCGCATGCCGCCGCCCATGGGAATGCGCACGCATCTGCCCGCATTCGCTTGCAGGATTTCGGGGTCGATGCCCCTGCTTTCGCGGCCGAAGACCAGGAAGCATTCCTTCCCGTATTCTTCGTCCGTATAACAGCGGTCGGTCTGGCCGGTGAAGAAATGCAGATCATCCTGACCATGCGCCTCCAAGAATTCCCCGGTGCATGACCAGCGGGTGATATCCACCTTGTCCCAGTAGTCCATCCCGGCACGGCCCAACTGCTTGGAACTGAGGCGGAAGCCCATGGGCTCGACCAGATGCAGCCTGGCACCCGTGCATGCGCAGGTGCGGGCGATATTGCCCGTGTTCTGGGGGATCTCCGGTTCGAACAGCACGATATTCAGAGCCATCACAGACCCGCTTCTTCCTGCTGGCGGCGCATTTCCTCTTCCAACTCCTCGGAAAGCATGAGCCATTCTTCCTCGTTGGCCTTGATGCGCTGCTTCAGGGCGGCATGCTCGGCGATCACATCGCTGGTATTGGCCTCGCTCGTGTAGAAGTCGGGGTCCGCCAGGGTAGCCAGCACCTCTTCCATGCGGGCATTATCCTTTTCCAGCTGGGCTTCCACCTGGGCAAGGCGCTTGCGATGCTCCTTCAGCGCGGCATAGGCCCTGTTGCGTGCCATCGCCTCGCGGCGCTTCTGTTCCTTCGTTTTGGGGGCGCTGCCCTTTGCCTGCACAGGCTGATCGGCCCTGGCGGAAGCCTGGGCACTCCCCTTCCTGGAAGATGCTGCCTTTGCAGACTGCTTCGACTTGCCTGACTGGGCAGCAGCCTTGCCGCCCACGGCCTCGTCGAGCACGGATGCACCGGTTACCACGGGACTGTCCACCTGACCGCTCTTGTACAGGTAGTAGTCGTAATCCCCGTCATAGGACGTGATCTTGCCGGGCTGCACTTCGATGATGCGGTTGGCAACGCTGCGGATCAGATGGCGGTCGTGGGTGATGAGCAGGATGGTTCCCTCGAACTTCTTCAGTGCCTGCTCAAGCACATCGGCGCTTGCGATATCCAAATGGTTGGTAGGTTCGTCCAGGCACAGCAGGGGCTTGGGCGCGACCAGCATCTTAGCCA